>DUJX01000084.1 GCA_013329575.1 Halobacteria archaeon
GATAGCATCTTATTTAAAAATATTACTATATAAGATTATCTTTCAAAGATCGCTCTAACAAACTTCCGACGGAAAATGCCGGAAAAACAGACGATATTTCGTCTCCAAAGATCTCGGCTAAAGAAGTTATATTGTATAGGTCTTTAACTCTTTTTAGTGCCTCTCTTACAACAAATTCTCCCGAACCTGCAATAAAAATGTTTTCTATTCTGCCATCCCACTCTTTCTTATTTAAGATCTTGTTTATCCCGTCAGATAGCATATTGATCTCTACCATCTTGATCTCATCCGCTATATGTACTACATCACAATCTTCCAGATCTTCGAGATCGCAACAGACTATACGAGCCAATCTTCGTTTAGAATCTTCAATAGATCTTCCTTTTCCATCAGGAGTCTCACATATGTAGTCTTTCTCTTTTATACTACCCAATATGTTGTAAACATCAGCCATCTGTGCGTATCTCTCTTTTGCAATAGGACTGTATCTATCTCGGCTTAAAATTTTGACTTTTTCGGCCATAGTAGAGACGTCTGTTCTTAACGCCCCGATATAGATCAATGTACCATCCAACAATCGCTCAAAATCTGTCTTTCTTGAACAGATTCTACCATCGATCACCGGAATTATATCCGTGGTGGTACTACCCATATCTATAAAGAGAAAGTCCTCTTCTAATTCCATAAGTTTAATTACGGATGCTATCCAGTTAGCCGAAAAAAACTTCTTCTCGTCTGTTATATCTTTCTCAAAAGTTCCATCTATGCTTAAATAATAAACATCATCGAAGACCGATTCTACCTTTTGTTTGATGTAACGTACGCCTAATCTTTTCTCTAAAAAATTGTCTGCCCCTTCTCCGGTCATAACGACGGCAACTTTTTCTACATCTGGACAATCCTCTTTTATCTTAAATAAGACGTCTTCTAATCTAGAATCTTTCCAAAGAGGGAGATAAACAGATCTTGCATAACATCCGTCTGGAGACGATGCTTTAGTATTTGCTCCACCAATATCCAGTCCTAAAATCAATTTGAATCCCTACGTATCGATAAAATTTTCTTTGATCTTTAATATTTTATTATAATATCGTATCAGCGGTTATTGTATCTTATAATTTTCTATCGTGATATATTATCTTATCTATACAAATTTTTATCTTTTTTGGCATTACTGTTGGAAACTGCCGGATAACATAAATTTGTATGATCCGTTAATCTTTATGCTGGAAGGAAGCGCGTCAGGATCGATTTTATTTTTTAGCAATAAGTATGCAAGTTCATAATCGATTACATGATTTATACCTACGATCGATGTGGTAGGCCTCGGATTGATATCCACCACATACGGCTCGTTTGAATTATTTGAAACGACAAAATCTATCCCTAAATAGCCCTTGCATCCCATAATTTCTGCCACTTTCTTGGATAATTGCATGATCTCATCCCATTCATCTTTTGACCGAGTCTCGTATGGGACTATCCCGCCTTGATACTTTATCTCTCCATTAAGATTAAAATGGATCAGTTGTTCGTTCAAGGTCAAAAATAGTGATCTTTTATCACCAATAATCAGACTGGAGCTTATATGCCTACCATCTATATACTCTACCGAGATGTTGTCGTCTCCTATCCCATCATCAGATAAATAACCATCACTGACCAATCTCACACCCTCCGAACCACAGCCAAACCGTGGTTTTATGATGAATTTATTCATAATTGTCTTAATAGGCTTAATATCGCATCTGCGCCTATCATTGTTTATTATATGTGGTACCTTGACTCCTTTGTCTGTTAAGATGTTCGTCGTAGTTAATTTATCCGAACAGAGTTTTATCGCCGTGGGAGGAGATCCGAGATTGATCGTTGAGTCTTTTATTACAGATGTCAAAGAATAGAGAATATTATTCTTTTCAGGGGCAATAACCAATGCGGCATCATAACTTGGTGCTATTTTTTCCAAAAAATCAACCAAATAATCCTCATTTGCATATTTTACATATATGGGTCTACCTTTTATCCCGTCTATCTTCTCTTTCTTGGATAGATAATAGATGTCTTGATTTATAGAATGAAAACTATCGCTTAATGTTTTTAGGATCATATACCCCTCGTTCATTATCTTTTGATCCTCGGTTAAAGTCGCATATTCTAATAATAATATTTTCAAGTCTATTAATCCCCCTTTTTATTGTTGATAATCTTTATAATAAAAACAAAAGCACGATTTTCAGATGGATTAAATCAATCATTCATAAGGTATACGTTTGTTAAAATTTTTAGTCATGTAATAATAATCTTATGGTCGGATAAACTAAAAAAAACAAAAGATTATAATTTTAATAATTTTAAACTTTAACATGATCATAGATATTTTATACACGATAATGGTGAGATAATGGATATCAAAATATACCCGAGATTATCCGTCTTTAAGGATTCGACTATAACCGCACCACCATCGAAGAGTTATACTCATAGGGCGATAACAGTCGCTGCATTATCCGAAAATAGATCACAGATATTAAACCCTCTTCTTTCAGAAGATACTAACGCGACGATCGATGCCTGCAGACAGTTTGGTGCGGACATATTAAGATTAAAAGATAATCAAAGTGACAAAAATGAGTATTCTCTCGAGATACACGGTTTTGATGGGCATAGAAGGATAAAATCTCCTGTATTGATAGATGCAAAAAATTCAGGCACTACACTTCGCTTTTTTACAGCAATATCGGCATTATGCGAAGGATGTGTAAGATTGACGGGAGACGAGTCTTTAATAAAGAGACCTAATACCCCGCTCTTGAACGCATTGGAAGATCTCGGAGCTAAAATTTTTTCAATCGATGGCAAAGCACCTATAGACGTATGCGGACGGCTAAAAGGTGGAAAAACAGTGATAGACGGGTCTATGAGCTCTCAATTTATATCGGCATTGCTGCTGTCTACACCGTTTGCAGAGAACGACACGACTCTTTATATAAAAGGCGAGGCCAAATCTAGACCGTATATAGATATGACATTGGAACTTATACGAGAAGCGGGCGGAAAGATTATTCATGATGGAGATAGTTATTTTATCCCATCAAACCAGGTATTCAATCTGAAAAGTTTCTCGATACCGGGAGATTTTTCATCTGCGTCTTATATATTAGCAGCATCGTCTCTTTTGGATTTTGATCTTGTAATGACCGGATTAAAAGATTCTGCACAAGGCGATAAGGTCATACTGGACATATTAAAGAGTATAGGCACAAAAGTAGAATGGATGAAGAATGAGGAAATTGTAAAAATCTCAAAAAAGGTATCTCAATCCCAATCCGAGACATTAAACTGTTTTAAGATAGATATAGGAGACACACCCGACTTGTTTCCTACTTTATCAGTCATTGCAACGAGATGTGAGGGAGTTAGTGAACTCTTCAATGCAGAACATTTAAGATATAAAGAGAGCGATAGAATATCAAAGATGTCAGAAGAGCTTAGAAAGATGGGAGCAAAGATAACTGAAAAAAGAGACGGATTGATAATAGCAAAATCCAACTTAAAAGGAGCAATATTGGAAAGTTATGGTGATCATAGAATCGCTATGGCATTATCTATTGCAGCATTACTAGCAGACGGACCGAGTATCATCAAAGACGTAGAATGTGTCGACATATCGTATCCATCTTTTTTCAATGATCTAAAAAAGATAGGAGCATATATGGAGGTTGTAACGTAAATGGGTAACACATTTGGCAATCTTTTTAAAGTTACTACTTGGGGAGAGTCTCACGGGTATGCCGTTGGCGTGGTGGTTGATGGTTGCCCGTCTGGATTATCATTGACGAAAGAGGACATCCAGAACGAACTATACAAAAGACGGCCTGGAAAGAGCGAGTTATCCTCTCAAAGGAGAGAGAAAGATGAGCCTATAATACTCTCTGGGATATTTGAGGGAAAGACGACAGGGATGCCAATATCCGTCATCGTGAAGAATGAAGACATCATCTCTGAAGACTACGAGGATATAAAAAATGTATTAAGGCCGGGTCATGCTGATTATACATACTGGAAGAAGTATGGGGTTAGAGACTATAGAGGCGGGGGTAGATCCTCTGGCAGAGAGACCGTAGCCAGAGTGATTGCCGGATCGATCGCAAAGAAGATTCTCATTATAAATGGCGTTGAAGTTGTAGCACATGTCGTTCAGGTGGGAAGGATAGAGGCAAAAAGGATGAGTTTTCAAGAGATAAAGAAAAATATTGAGAAAAACCTTGTTAGGTGTGCAGATCTCGATGCCGCGAAATCTATGGAGGAAGAGATAAAGAATGTTAGATCTGAGGGAGATAGTGTTGGCGGTGTTGTAGAGATAATATGTAGGGGTGTAC
>DUJX01000097.1 GCA_013329575.1 Halobacteria archaeon
ATATGGTACCCAATCTTAAAAAGATAACTAAGATATTAAAGATCGGTATACCGGCATCGATAGGTTATGGCGGATCATCCCTCGGATTTTTTTTCCTTATGTATATTATCGCTATGGTACCAAACGCCACGACAGCACTGGCAGCGTACGGTATTGGTGATAGGCTGATGTACATGATTTTAATTATCTCCCTTGGTATCGCAGCAGCATCTTCTACTCTCGTGGGAGAAGCACTGGGCGAAAACTCGATAGAAAAAGCAAAAAAGGTTGTAAGAAAGGCTCTTACCACAGCTTTCATAATAACTACACTATTTGTAATCGTTACAGCCATTTTTAGGACTGAATTGATCGGTTTATTCTTGCATAATGAGGATGTTATACTCGAAGGATCGTTATACATAATTATTTTCTCGATTGGAATGCCTTTTTTCGCTATTTTTAACATTGTTGATGGTGTATTTGCAGGAAGCGGGCATAACATCCCGACGATGATATGTGAGATAATGCGATTGATGCTATTAAGGATACCTTTGAGTTATATCTTGGGTATATCTTTAGGACTAGGATCTAAAGGCATATGGATAAGTATGACTATAAGTAATATCATAGCAGCGTTGTTAGGATTGGCTCTTTTATCGAGTGATATATGGAAGAATAGAGTGATAGATGTCCCAACAGCAACATAATCATCTTTACGTGTTATAAAGATGATTAATCCGATCATCCGATTGTAATTATTATCATATCTGCATAATTACAATAATCTTACAAGACGTATATTTCCTAAATCATCTCTCCTCTCATCAATAGGGGTTTCCAAGATAAAAGGTACTTTTGAGAGTCTATTATCTTTTAAAATTGCTTTAAATCCGTTTAAACCAATCATCCCGAGGCCTATATGTTCATGGATATCCTTTTTTGAGTTAAACTCCTCTTTTGAATCGTTTAGATGTATGATTTTGAGTTTATCCAATCCGATTGTGTTCTCTATCTCTTCTAAAATATTTGATACATTCTGATCCGTTCGGATATCGTACCCTGCTGTGAACGCATGACACGTATCGAGACAGAATCCAATCCTTTTCTCGTCGGATACTCTGTCTATGACATAACCGATCTCATCAAATCTCCCTCCCACATCGTTCTTGTATCCTGATGTATTCTCCAATAATAGTACTACTTCGTTATCTACCTCGGTTAAAGACTCGTTTATGGCATCTATCACACGTTCAATACCCGATCTTTCACCAGAACCGAGATGACTGCCCAGATGAGTTACGAGATACGGAACGTTTAAAACGTTACATCGTGCAAGTTCGATCTTGAGAGATTCTATCGACCGTGTATACAGGTCTTTTTTTGGCGATGCCAGGTTTGGAAGGTATGGCATATGAACGACCGATGGATAGATCTCATGTGCAATCATCTTTTCTTTAAACTTCCTGACTTCATCCATATTTAGTTCTTTCATCCTCCAACTTCTGGGGTTTCTGGAAAATATTTGAAAAGTGTTACAACCTATACTAACGGCTCTGTCTACTGCCTTATCTATCGACCCTGCTATAGAGACATGAGTACCTACTCTTAATGTATCTTTATCTGTTATCATAAATCGACCGGTATACCTAATATCTCTCTCTCTCCATTATATACATCCTTTGCAATGAATGAACATCCTATCGAGGCGATCTCTCCTGTACTTATGATATTACCATGGCCATGGATTAACTCTTTTATCTCGTTAGTCACCTTCTCATTCAACGATAGTTCACCACATAGAAAGATATCTGTATCAGGCAATAATACAGTCATTGCTGCGATCTCCATCGATATTAAAAGCGATAGAGATTTCGTAATCCATTCATCTTTACGATCCGGTTGTTCTCGATCTAACAATCTAATAAAAGATTCTTTCATGACTCCGCCATTATTGAATCCGTCTCCTGCCGATATAATACGATTATCTATCTGTCTTATCGTTTCAAGATCTATCGGACCTTGATATAACCCTGGAGAGAATACACATGCATCCAGGCCACCTATTATCCTTCCATCCTTTATGCATACCGATACTGTATTTGCCCCTATATCGCAGAGTATAAAACTCTCCACATTAAATTTTTTAAGAATATAATAACAGGCGCCTATCTTCTCAGGACTTGCATGATGAGAAAAGACCTTTAAACGAGTATCTATATTGCTCTCTCGATGGATTCCAGGCAAGACGATCGTGGGGATATCACTATCATAAAAAAGATCAAATATCTTCGTCCCACCACCGATAAATTTTCCAGCACCGCCATAATCCATTAATCCTCTATTTTTAACGGTTTTTATCTTTTTAATCGTAGTTATACCGTCGCCCATAGAATATGTCAATGCTGCTAATTTTATCTGATTTACATCCAAATTTAGATACTTTTTTATGTAGTATCTTAGATTTTCGAAAGATATTTTAGATGCATCATTCCTATCTATTGCAAAAGATATCTCATTTGATGAGGAGATACGAATGGCCCTTGTCCCATGATCAATGCCGATAAACATAACAATCTTAGGTATAATCTATAACTGAATATAAAAATATAAGGTGATAAAATGGATGGAGAAAAAAATTCAAAATATTCAAAAACTGATCAAAAGACGGATGAAGATGAGTTAAGAGATCCTATAAATTGGTGCAACAAGGATGGATATTATCGAGGTAGGAACTGTCCCATCTGTAATGCAAAAGGTGGTTTTGTTTTAGGCGGAGAAAAGACATACAAACTTGGAAAGATCGTATCTGGTGCTTTACGACATTTTCCAAAAGAGTTTAATATAGACGTGGATGACCACGGGTGGACGGATATAAACGATCTTTTTAAAGTATTGAGAAAAAAATATAATTGGCTAAAGATGAGACATCTGATCGGTTTGATTAAATCCGATGAGAAAGAGAGATACGAGTTAAAAGGCACAAAAGTAAGGGCGAGATACGGCCACTCGATAATGGTAAACCTAGACGATTATCCTGAAAACGATCAGCCGGTACTTTATTACGGCACGAGTGAGGAAGAAGCCGGAATCATATTATCCGTCGGTCTAAAACCGATAAGACAAAGATACGTACATCTAAGCAAGACTTATGAAAAAGCATTAGAAGCAGCATCTATTCATACTGATAGACCGATAATACTTAAGATTGATGCAAAACGTGCCCAGTCCGATGGCACTAAGATACTATCTGCCACGAAAGATATAGCATTGGCTGATAAAATTCTTCCTGAATATATCTCAAAAATATGAGTATTATAATATATATTTATAAAAGCGAGATTCTTACCATTGATCATGATTATTTAATCGATATTAAAAACAATAAACTTAAATAATAAAACAAAAAAGTTTTTTGAGATGGTACTAGATTTAAAATTGTTTGAAACGACTGCTAATAATATAAGAGAAAAAGCGATAAAAGAGAATAGATTGTTGCATAATCCTTCTGATGCAACACTAAGAGATCTTGTCTTGAAAGAAAAAGATGTAAGAGTAACTAAATATGGAAACATAGTCGCAATGAGCGAGCCATCTTCTAGATCGGAGATGTTTACTAAAATTTCAGTGGATTATACTTTTGGTGACGAGGAACTCAAACTTTTGGAAAATTGTGAGAAACAGTTATCAAAAGAGAGACTAGTATCTATAGACCGGATCGTAGGAGAGAGAGATAGCGGTATTACCGTCAGATTAACCGTTCCTGAAAAATTTGCCCATGTTGCATTTGGTGGGGGGAATCTGTTTTACCCGGTAGACGAGATTGAAGAACCCACATATGAGATCATAATGTTCTCGGATAAAGAATTTGAAAAGAACAAGAAGAGAACTCTCTCAAAGAAGGATATAACGATAAGATTGGCAATGCTCGACGATGGACGGGTTATCAAGATCGTAAGAAACAGCAATTATATAGGAGAATACAAAAAAGGCGTCTTTGCATGCGAAGATTGGAATGCCAAAAGAAGAGGAGGAATATTTCTTCATGCAGGATGTAGAGAAGATCATTTACAATCTGCTGACGGGGATTACAATACGGTAAGATCTTTATTCGTTGCTCTTAGCGCAAACGGTAAGACAACTACCGCATCTAAGATATTAGCACGAAAGAGTGGTGAAGTCTCGTGGCTTGTTCAAGATGATGGGGGTACTCTCATGCCGGATGGATCGTTCCACGGATTTGAGGGCGGTGGCGTATTCGTAAAGACAGAAGGAGTCGATGCAGGAAACCAGACAGAGATCTTTTATGGATTATTAAAGGAGAACACCCTATGTGAGAACGTCTATGTAGATGATGACGGCGATATGGATTTCTATAATTACGAGATAACATCTAATGGTAGAGCAGTAATATGCAGGCGGGATTTTATGCATGCGTCTCGACATATCTCCGTCGATCGTATAGACAATCTCGTACTGATCACGAGAGGTGCGATCATTCCTGCGATATCCAAGATGAACTTAGAAGAGGCTATGGCAATGATGGTTCTCGGATTATCGATAGAATCTTCGGCAGGAAATCCAGAAAAGGCTGGATCTGTAAGAAGCGTGTTTTTTTATGACCCGTTTATGTCAGGTGATAAAGGAGAACATGCAAACAGGCTGTATGATATCCTATCTAACCTGCCCCACGTGAATTATTATCTTTTGAACACGGGGGGGATTGGGATGGGCGAAAGATACAAGGACATATCTCTTAATCATACAATGAGCATATTAGATTCGCTTATTCGCGGCGGTCTGACGAATTGGATACAGTCTCCTGCTGGTTTTAAAGTTCCAACATCTGTACGTGGCGTAGATCCGATATATTTCCATCCAGAAAGACTTTTCTCTGTAAGCGAGTTTAGAAAAAGGGTTAATAGTCTAAATAAACTTAGGTCAGAGAAGCTTGATGCGATAGACGGGTTGAACCCTAAAATAAAGAACGTTTTCAAGAACAAGGATAGTATTATTTAATGGTAAGGTTTTTATCAAGTAAGAATTTTAAATGTAATAAGTAAAGTACGTTCTATGATTTGATGATTGAGAGCTGATAAAGATGATGGAAGTCGAAGAGGCTAGCTTTGATAAACTTTATGATGTATATGCATGTATGCAATGCGGGAAATGCACCGGTAGCTGCGCGGTATCGTTAAGAACCAAACTTAATATTAGAGAGATGATGAGAATCGCGATACTCGGCAATAATGATGATTTAAAAGAGCATGAAGAGATATGGGACTGTACAACTTGTGGAATATGTACAGTACGCTGTCCCAGAGACCTAAAACCGTCAGAGGTTATTGTAGGATTAAGATCCGTGCTAGTAGAGGAAGGAGAGGTCCCGTCTACAATTCGAGATGCCCTCGAGAGCATAGGGAATAATAACAATCCATGGGGAAGGCCAAAATCCAAAAGGGCAGATTGGATGAATGATTTGGGTGTAGAGGTTAAGAATCTTTCAGCCGGAGACGAGGCGGAGTATCTACTTTACATCGGATGCACAGCATCTTATGATACGCGGATACAGAAGATAAGTAGGGCTGCAGTACGAGTTTTAACAAAATTAGGGGTGGATTTTGGTGTTTTAGGCGAAGAAGAGCCCTGTTGTGGCAGTGAGGCGAGAATGATGGGAGAATCAGGGCTATTTGAAATGCTCGTAGAGGATAACCTGAATCTCTTTAACGATTTTGGAATCTCTAAAATTATAACCTTATCGCCACATGCATATAATGCATTTAAAACGGATTATAAAGATTATAAAAAGAGGCTTGAAGAGGAAGGTATCGAGGTTCCTGATCTGGAATTAGATGTGGTACATTATACCCAGTTTTTAGCAGAGCAGATCGATGAAGGAAGGTTAACAAGCGATATGATGAACGAGTTTAACAAGACCGTAGTATATCATGATCCATGCTATCTCGGTAAGAGAAACAATATATTCGAGCCACCAAGACAGATACTAAGCATTATACCCGGTATAAACCTAGTCGAGTTCGAAAGAAGAGAAGACCGCAGCTTATGCTGTGAAGGCGGCGGCGGAAAGATGTGGTCTGAAGGTACAGGAACTGGCGAGAGGAACGCTGTTATACGAGCAAGAGATGCGGGTGCTTTAGGCGCAGAAGTAATTGCAGTTGCTTGCCCGTTTTGTATGTCTACCTTGGAAGACGGTAGATCAACAGCTGGGTACGAAGAGAGTATGGAAGTAAAAGATATATTTGAGATATTGGATGAAGTTTTAAAATGAAGATTGAGAAGTAAAGAACCTGTGGGTTTTCAAAAGGAGGTAAAAAAATGGATGTTATAGTATGTGTAAGAAAGGTTCCGGATACTGCAGAAGCAGATGTCATGGTCGAAAAAAGCGGCAAAGATATAGAGAAGAGTAGATTAACCTTTACCATAAACGAATGGGATAACTATGCAGTAGAAGAAGCAATACAGATGAAAGAAAAATATGGCGGGACCGTTACTGTTGTGACAGTAGGACAAAAGGATGTGGAAGACGTATTGAGGCGAAGCCTTGCAATGGGTGCAGATAAAGCCATACGTGTCGATATGGAGGATCCGGATGATGCATATACCCTTGCAAATATTCTGTGTGCCGTTATAAAAAACCAAAAATATGATCTCGTGTTATTTGGTGCACAATCAGGCGACTTCAATCGGGGTGTTACTGGAGCGATGGTTGCGAGAATGCTCGGAATACCACACGCAACGATGGTTAATGGCATAGAGGTTTTAGATGGGAGTATTAAGGCTAGCAGAGAGCTTGAAGGGGGACTAAACGAGATTTATGAGATAAAATTGCCTGCTTTGCTTACAATACAGACAGGTATCAACGAGCCGAGATACGTATCTATCTCAGGTATACGTAAGGCAAGACAAAAGCCATTAGAAGTATTAACTCCATCTGATGTTGGTGTTGGTTCTATAGAGCCAATGATTGTATTAGATAAGATGTATATGCCGCCACCAGGAAAACTGGCCGAATTTATTGCCGGATCACCAGAGGAGGCAGCAGCAAAACTTGCATCTATACTAAAAGGAAAGGGGGTATTATAAATGGCTGTATTTGTATTTATTGAACACAGAGAAGGAAAATTGATGGATATCTCATTTGAATCTTTATCTGCGGCTCAGAAGCTGAACGACACGGTAGTAGCAGTAGTGGCCGGAGAAAATGTAAGCGACTTGGCAGAAAAAGTGGCAAAATATGCGGATAAAGTGATAGTAGCAGAAGATCCTAAGATTGATACAAATAATGAAGCATATACCAGAGTATTGAATGAATTGATAAAGAAAGAGAAGCCAAAGGTTGTAATTATGGGTCATTCGTCTATGGGTATGGATATCGCCCCGGCATTGTCGGTAGATCTTGGTTTACCTATTGCTACCGATGTCGTCAAGATAAACCCAGAAGGCGGAAAGATTAAGGTTACGAGATCCATATACAATGGGAAAGTCCTGGCCGATTATAATCTAAAAAATGCTGATACTTATATAATTACAATACGAGCTGGAGAATTCTCCGCAGATGATTTGAAGGAGAAAAACGGCAAGATCGAGATAGTAGATTCGCTATTAAAGGATGAAGTAGCCGACAAGAAGTTTGTAGGATATGTACAACCGGTGGTTGGCGCGGTAGATATTACCCAAGCAGATATCTTGGTATCCGTTGGTAGAGGTATAAAAGATAAAGAGAATATACCCTTGGCAGAAGAGCTTGCAAAAACAATGGGTGGCGTTCTTTCATGTTCCAGACCGATAGTAGATTACGGCTGGCTTCCAAAAGAGAGACAGGTTGGAACGTCCGGTAAGACTGTTAAACCTAAGTTATATCTGGCTCTCGGTATAAGCGGCGCATTCCAGCATGTTGCAGGGATGAAAGGAGCAAATATGATCGTAGCAGTAAACAAAGATCCAAAAGCACCTATATTTTCTGTGGCACAGTATGGAATAGTAGATGATATCTTAAAAGTTATTCCTGCATTAACACAAAAAGTTAAGGAAATAAAGGGATAAAAATGAAGAGTCTCGTTATAGGTGGTGGTCCTGCAGGACTACAAGCATCGCTTGATCTGGCAAACGCCGGATATGATGTCTACTTGGTAGAGCAGTGTTTCTCTTTAGGCGGCCGTGCAGTTCAGATAGTAAAAAATTATCCTAGTCTTACATTCATCAAAGATTTCATGAAACCTCTGATGGATGATGTTTACAACCATGAGAAGATAACCGTACTCACAAATTCGGAGGTTATCGGTGTAGACGGAGAGGCAGGTAACTTTAAAGTAAAGGTCGAGAAGAGACCGACTTATGTTAATCTCGAAGAATGTAAGGATGAGTCGTGTGCAAAAGCGATGGATGTTTGTCCTGTAGAGGTCCCAAATGAGTTTAACGTTGGATTAGATAAGAGAAAGGCTATTTTTGCTCCTTTCTCTTATTCTGTCCCGTCAGGTTGCGTAATCGATGAAAAATCCTGCTTGCATTTCAAAGATGGAAGTTGCAGCAAATGTAGCGAGGTATGTGGCGGTATTAACTTTGACGAGAAGAAAGAGACGGTAGAGATCGACGATATAGGTTCAATAATAGTTGCTACTGGCTTTGACCCGTTCGATCCTAATCTCAGGCCTGAACTAGCATACGACAAGTATAAAAACGTAATAACCTCTTTAGAATTTGAACGGATGCTGGACGAGAATGGTCCAACAAAAGGAAAGATAATAGTAGACGGTAAAGAGCCTAAATCGATAGTGTTTGCCCACTGTATAGGTTCGAGAGATAAAAAAGTGGACAATCCGTACTGTTCAAGGATCTGCTGTATGTACACGGCTAAAGAGGCGTACATGGCAAAGGAAAAGATACCAGATGCTACCATCGCGGTCTCGTATATAGATATGAGAGCATTCGGAAAAGGGTACGAGCAGTTTTACGAAGAAGTGCAGAAAAAACAAGTTTTATACAGAAGAGGGGTTGCAGCAGAGATATACGGCAACGGGGATAAAGTGGTGCTTCGGGCGGAAGATACCCTCTTGTCGGAACCGTACGAGTTTAGTGCAGATTTGATAGTTCTTGCCGTAGGTGTCGAGCCGAGATCCGATTCTGCAAAATTAGCAAATGTGTTGGGTCTGCAACTAGACGATTGCGGATTCTTTGTTGAAAAGAATGTGTATGATACCTGCGAGACTGAGAAAGATGGGGTTTTTATAGCCGGTTGTTGTCAGGGTCCTAAAGATATACCCGATTCTTTAATGCAAGGCAGCGCAGCTGCTGCAAAAGCAATAGGTCTTATGCAGAGGTGTAATACTTGAGTTTAAAAGATGAGATAGAAGAATGCGGCGAGATACTCGGTAAGGATACGGTAGATAGCTTTTTAGTATGTATGCAATGTGGTAAATGTACTGGTAGCTGTCCTTCTGGTAGGATAACCTCTTATAGAACGAGAAGGATAATTAACAGGTTACAGGCAGGAGACCGATCTGTTTTAAGCGATCCGGACCTTTGGATGTGTACAACATGCTATACTTGCTATGAACGGTGCCCAAGGGAAGTACGGATCACTGATATAATAAGGGCGGTACGAAATATAGCAGCGAGAGAGGGATATATGTCAGAACCGCACAGAGCGACTGCCAGTTTTGTTATAAAGACCGGGCATGGTGTTCCTATCAACGATGAGACAAAAAAGCTGAGAAAGGAGCTTGGATTACCCGAAGTTCCACCAACCACACATAAGTATCCAGAGGCGTTAGAGTCCATTCGTAAAATAGTAAAAAAGACCAATTTTGACAAGATGGTTGGATTTGATTGGGATACTATGAGTTTGGAGAAAAGGGAGAAAAAATAAATAAAGACAGATGTTCTTTATTCCTGTCCTGCACAAGGCAAGACTGCGGGTTATCGGTGTATGCGAACCTTCATTTAAAACGAGTTCTTTCAATCAGGTATGGCATAAAAAATGGGTGTAAGACCGCAGTGTAGGCTTTTGTCCTACACAGGATTAAAAAACTTGTGGTTTTTTAAAGCACAAATCAAAGATTTGTGATAGTTTGGAGAAAAGGGAGAAAAAATGAAAGAATATGCTTATTTTCTTGGATGTATAACACCTAACAGGTATCCAGGTATAGAGGCTGCTACCATCAAAGTTCTGAACAAGTTTGGGATTGAGACACGAGATATAGAAGGGGCGAGCTGTTGTCCTGCACCGGGTGTATTCGGTTCTTTCGATCTAAGAACGTGGCTTCTGATAGCAGCGAGAAATGTGATGTTGGCAGAGAAGAAAGGGCTGGATATAGTGACCACATGTAATGGTTGTTACGGATCTCTTCAAGAGGCAGATCATATCTTAAAAGAGAGACCAGAACTGAAAGACTGGGTAAACGAGAATTTTAAAGAAGAAGGGCTTGAATACAAAGGAAATATTAAAGTAAAACATATCCTTGAGGTTTTGTATGACGATATTGGAATTAACAAGCTGAAAGAGGCAGTAGTCTCACCGATTAATGCAAAGATAGGTGCACACTATGGATGCCATTTCTTAAAACCGAGTCTTGTCAGAGGTCACGGTAATCCTGAGAGGCCGACGATACTCGATGAGCTTATAGAAGCGACCGGTGCTGAGAGTGTTGATTATAAAGACAAACTGATGTGCTGCGGTGCTGGTGGCGGATTAAGGGCTAAAGAACTGGGATACTCGCTTACATTTACCAAGCAGAAACTCGCTAACATGAAAGAGAAAGGGATAGAAGGTGTGATAGATACCTGTGCGTTCTGTCATTTACAGATGGATAGAGGACAGATTGAGATAAAAGAGAAGTTTGGTGAAGAATACAATCTTCCGGTATTGTTTATCACTCAATTGATAGGCCTTTCTCTCGGATTTAGTACAAAGGAGTTAGGGTTAGATAAACACAGTATCCCAATGACCGAGAAATTTATCAGATAATAAAAGATAATTTAACAGGCAATAAAATATGAACGGGACAACAATAAAAAAGGGTGATGTAATAGAACTATCCTATACAGGCAGGGTAGACGATGATATATTCGATACTACAGACGAAGATCTTGCTAAAAAAGAGGGAATATACAAAGAGAATTTGGATTATGGCCCAATCACCATCATGCTGGGTGCAGGCCACATAATCAAAGGGCTTGAAGAGGAATTGATCGATAAAGAGGTGGGATACGAAGGAGAGGTAGAGATACCGCCAGAGAAGGGGTTCGGAGATTATAGAGAAGAACTAAAGATGCTCATACCGATAAACAAGATAAAAGAGAATGCTGCTCCTGGAATGCAGGTGATGGTTGATGGAAGGATCGGTACAATAGATCGGGTGGTTGGACGGCGTGCCTTGGTAGATTTTAATCTACCTTTAGCCGGTAAGGTGCTTAAATATAATTACAAGATAGTTAGGAAGATAGATGACCCGAAGGAACAGATAAAAGCCTTGATTAAAGTCTATATTAACAAGGATGTCGACGGAGTAGAGATATCCGAAGATGGTATCGCATCGGTCTATAT
>DUJX01000041.1 GCA_013329575.1 Halobacteria archaeon
TTTTGCAGACATAATGGAAGATATAAGTAATAGTACCGATATTACCATCCAAAGACAAGATGAGTCTTTTTTTGATTTAGATAAAGGACGAGAACTTTTATTGAATCATTTTAAAGAGGCGGAGCTGAACTCTTTCGGAATACTAGATAATCCAATTATTATACCGGTTAGCGGTGCTATAATCTCGTATTTAAACTCTACGCATATTGATATCTTAGATCATCTCGTCCAGATCAAATACTACTCGTCATCCGATTTTATGGTCTTAGATGATACTACCATCCGAAATTTAGAGGTCTTTAAAAATATAAGAGACAGGTTAAAAAAAGGATCGCTCTTCGATTATTTAGATGATGCAAAAACGCCCATGGGCTCTCGTATTATTCATAAATGGCTTCAAATGCCATCTCTTATTCGAGAAGAGATAGATAATCGACTGTGTGCAGTAGAGGAGTTTTACAACGATCATATTCTGCTAAGCGATGTTAGAAATTTGTTGGATGGTTTTATAGACATTGAAAGAATATCCGCTCGATTATCATGCAAGATCGCATCTCCTAAGGATTTAATAAATCTTAAACTATCTTTAAAAAAGATACCGTTAATCTTAGCAAATTTAGACGGTGTAAGATCCAAAAAATTATTGAATATCAGAGAAAGACTCGATCTCGGAGAGTTAAACGATATTATCTCTCTAATAGATGAATCGATAGTAGAAGAACCGCCTCTCGCAATAAAAGAGGGCGGTATTATAAAAGACGGGTATAACAAGGAGTTAGATGAACTAAGAGGACTTTTTAGGAAAGGAAAGAACTGGTTAACAGATTTGGAACAAAAAGAGCGGGAAAGAACGGGTATCAAATCTCTGAAGATCGGGTATAATACCGTGTTTGGATACTATATCGAAGTAAGCAGATCTAACATCCCACTCGTTCCAGAAGATTACATCCGAAAACAGACTCTCGTCAATTCAGAGCGATACATCACTCCTATGCTTAAAGATATTGAGGAGAAAGTGCTTACCGCACAAGAAAAATCGTTCGCTCTCGAATACGAACTCTTTGCCGATGTACGAGATAAAGTTAGCGGTCATGTGAGAGAATTAAAAGAAAAAGCCGTCTGTATTGGTATTATTGATGCTATTTCGTCTTTTGCATCTGTTGCTATCGATAACGATCTTGTAAAACCCGAGATAAACAAAGATGGTATGATTGTTATCAGGGACTCACGTCATCCCATCCTCGATAAGTATATGAACGGTAGATTCGTCCCGAACGATGTATATATGGATAACAAGGAAAATCGGTTTATAATATTGACAGGACCAAATATGGCTGGAAAATCGACTTATATGCGGCAGATAGCGATTATTGTCTTATTGGCTCATATAGGNNGGCGCGTACGACGATTTAACGTCGGGTCAGAGCACTTTTATGGTAGAGATGAGCGAGGTGGCAAATATTCTATCTAATGCTACACCGTATAGCCTTATCGTCCTCGATGAGATCGGTAAAGGAACGAGCACTTTTGATGGTTTAAGCATAGCTTGGGCGGTCTCAGAGTACATATATAACAAGATCAAAGCCAAGACCCTATTTGCGACGCATTATCATCAGCTTACCCAATTAGAAGACCTGTTTTCAGGGATAAAGAATTATAATGTAGCGGTAAAAGAAGATAACGGTTCTGTTATCTTTTTAAGGAAGATAGTTCCAGGCGCGACCGATAAGAGTTATGGGATATACGTTGCAAAATTGGCTGGAGTAAAAAAAGAGGTCGTTGATAGGGCTGAAGAGATTTTAAATATCATCGAAGAAGATACAGAGATCAATCCTGTAAAGAAGAATAAGATTGTTAATAAAAAGAAGAAATACACGCAACTGATCTTTTTTGATGGAGACGAATCTAATATGGATAAGAACGATGACGAGAGCGTGGCTGATACTCTCTCATCAAACATAGTAGAATCTATAATTAAAGAGATTAAAGATATCGATATAAATTGTATTACCCCGTTAAATGCTTTTAATCTCTTGATGGAGTATAAAAAAAAGTTGAATAATGGTTAGTTAAATAATTAAAAACCGGAGGCAATGAAAATCATAGATCTTCGTGTAATGCAAATCAAAGATTTTGAGGATTTATATATGTCAAAGATAAGACGCCTTGATCCGGATACAATTATTAAAATTGCAGCAGGAGAAGTAATAGAAAGGCCATCTTCGGTGGTTAAAGAATTAATAGAGAATTCTATAGATGCTGGTGCTAATAAAATTGTGATAGAGGTAGTGGATGGTGGTAAACGGCTTATACGGGTTACAGACAACGGTTGTGGTATGGAGAGAGATGATCTTATCCTGGCATTCGATAGACATGCGACGAGCAAGATATCATCTTTCCAAGAATTGAGCCATATCACCACGCTCGGTTTTAGAGGAGAGGCACTTGCAAGCATAGCGAATGTAGCCGGGTCTGTAGAAGCACAGACGCGGGTTGAGACAGAAGACGGCAATGTACAGAGCGGTAACCGCTTAATCATTATAGACGGAAAGATTGAGAAGATAGAAGAGATTGGTTGTCCTGCTGGAACGACAATAATTGTAAAGGATCTTTTTCAAAACATTCCTGCCAGAAAGAAGTATCTTAAGAATTCAAGGACCGAGTTGGCACGGATCATTGATCTCGTAATGCGATATGCGATAATAAACCACCAGATATCCTTTGAGTTGATCAATAAAAATAAGAGCATCTTTAAATCTGTCCGTTCGAATCGTTGGGAAAATACCCTCGTAAACATTCTTGGTGCCGATACGGTGAAGAATCTCTTGAATATAAACTTTGCATCGGATGATTTTAAAATATCTGGTTTTACGAGCAGGAAGATACTGACCAAGGCCAACCGAGACTGGATCTTTATATATGTTAACTCCCGTCCGGTAATCTCTTCGTCTGTGACGAATGCTGTACGAGCGGCGTATACGGGCCATATATTGTCCAGCAAGTATCCCATCTCTATAATATCTTTAAAGATCGATCCGTATCTGATAGATATAAACGTCCATCCGAACAAGAAGAAGGTACGGTTTTATAAAGAGGATGAGGTTTTGGACGGGATAAAAGAGGC
>DUJX01000052.1 GCA_013329575.1 Halobacteria archaeon
CTGGAAGTGTTATCATGAATCGTTTCTGACAGGTTTTATCATAACTTTATTGTCTGGTATAACCTTAAGTACCTTATCCACCCCAGAGATTATACTATCATCGCTCAGTATGGGGTTTATCCTCATGTCTGCATTTATGTTCAACGATATAATAGATAGAGATTTGGACTTTAATTCGGGCAAATATTGGAAGTTTACGTACAAAAATCCTAAGAATGTAAAGATACTGTTAAGATCATCAATATTTTTATGCATCATAGCGCTTATTGTTACATCTGTTATAGGTCCTTTTCAACTTTTAATAGCAGCTATATCCGTCTTAATGGTAGTACTCTATTCCAGATTTTTTAAAAATGCAAAAATTGTAGATCTGGTCTCTAATTTCCTGTTAGGCACGGCACCGCCTTTAATGGTGGGATATGTAGGACCAATATTGCTTCTTTTTGGATTTACTAGCCTTATTGTGTTTATTAATGGTGGTATAGTCGATAGAGAGAAGGATGCTATAAACGGTATAAAAAATACGTTTACCAGTATCAGCAAGGACAAAAATCTTAAAATTCAAAATGCGATCTCTCTCATGGTTTTGCTAAGTACAATCTTTGTTGTAATGTACTACTACGTATATTCTGTCCCCTCTTACACATATCTTACAGTATATATCCTATTTTCACTATACATTCTCTTATCTATAATATGTACATTTTTACTATTTTTTATAAATAAATCATTAATAGATAAACCTTTAAAGATCAGATGGATGGAGCTGTACTCGGTAATCGGCTTGATCCGTCTTTTTACATTATTTCCGATAGGCGTTATCGTGGTGTAAATAATAAAAAGATATACAAAAATAAATATTTATTTTAAAAATCATAAAATTTAAAAACATTTTGTTAAAAACAAGAGAAGAGGTGTATATTTATCTATGAATGGATCTATCGATCTACCATTGTTATTTGCTGTCCTGCTGATGACTTTTTTTATCGCAGCGATCATTATAGTCACGCTAATAAACTATTTAAAAGATAAAGAAGGGTTTAAAGAAAGAGTGGGAGCGTCTTCCATGGATTTTTGGCTACTTTTTTCACTGCTTATCGCGATCTTCTTTATCCTCTTATCGTTATCTATCTTTATGATCTATACATAAAACATTTTAAATATTATGATATATTCTAAAAGAGTAGTGGTGTTAATATGATAATGAAAAAAGAGATAATCGATCTTTTAAACGACCAAACCGCATCCAAAGTACTGGCCACCGTTGATTCCGAAGGTATACCGAACGTCGTACCCAAAGGATCAATATCCGCAATAGATGACAAGACTGTTGTTTTTGCCGACATATTTGGCGATAAAACCAATAAAAATTTAGAAGAGACAAAAAGAGCTGCAATCGCAGTATTTAAGCAGGGTAAAGGATACCAACTAAAAGGCACCTTCAAAGAATTTCAAAAATCAGGTTCTATCTTTGATAAATATTCAAAGATGATCAAATCGGGTATGGGCAAAGACATAAAGAGCGTAGGTATCATCCAAATAGAAGAGATATTCGATCTTACGCCTAAATTCTAAGGATAGATCAACATATTAAAAAATATAAAAATCAGGATTGATAAGAACTAATATTAAATCAAATAAATAAAAATTAAATTTTTTTATTATATTATTTATCTACTCTATCTGATAGAAGCTATAATGGAGTTAATGATCTCCATCACTCTGGAAACTATCGGATCTATAATCGCGGATATTGCATTTATAATAGGATCCAACATGGCAAACAGAGCATCTATATACGGTGCTAACGGCTGAAGTAGAGAGTTTAACATATCTAAAACTTTATTTAGAATAGGAACCACTATATCCAGTACAGGACCTGCTAAACCCATTACAAGCGGTAAAGAAGACTGGATCAACTTAGAAAAATCGAGTTCCGACATAATCCCTGAGACCATGTTTGAGATAGCCTCTGGATTATCACCGAGTGCTGCGGTGGTATTCTCCATCATTTTTACAACCGCTTTTGTATCCAGATTGGATAAAACTCCCAGTACCGTATCCGGTTTCTCACCCACAACGTCGAGAACATTGTTTATAAGTTCGGAAATACTTGCAATATCTTCCTCGCTTACGGACTTCATTGAAAACTTTATTATATCCACCGTTGGTGGACCGATCAATCTTACCAGCCCACCGACCAACCCATCCATAAACCCCTTTTTAGATGTTTTTTCACTCATTCTTATCATCCCTCTCCAAATATCTCTTAAATAAAACAAATACAATATTTTTAAATATTTAACATTTTAACTATTTATATTAAAATTAAATAAGTTTTATGATCTTGATGGAGAAAGCATGCCCAGAACAGAGTTCAATACGTTCATCAGAGCATCGATTATCGGTCCTAATACCTTGCTCAAAGACTCGACGATCGGACCGGCCATCTCTATTAATGGACTTATAAAATTCAATATAGGGCTTATCTTATCGAGCAAAGTCTCGATTATAGGTCCGATAAAGTTTAATAAAGGATCCAACAACTTCATAAGTAAAGGTATGACCGCACCGGCAAGCGATGATATAATCTCTTTGAAATTTATAGAAGAAATCGCATCAACGGCGGTATTGAGAATCTCCGGGATCATTTTTACGATAGATTTTATAAATTCTGGCGATAATATTGATTTTGCGATTCCAAGAACAATCGGTGCTGCTGTATTTGCCAAATTACCCATCAGATTACCTAATATCTCTCCAACATTTATTTGATCATCACTCATATTTCATCACTCATATTATATCATTTTATTTAATCTAATATATATAAATTACTATACCAATAAAATAATGCATTCTTTAAATATTATAAATTAACTACAATAAAAATTTAAAATATTTATAGCCGGATAAGCAGATTTATAACTTAATATATATCCGAGTATATAATGGTAAGGT
>DUJX01000038.1 GCA_013329575.1 Halobacteria archaeon
GGGAAGGACTGTAGCAACGACATCACCTTTCTTTATACCCATATCAGCAAGGGCAGTTGCAAATCTATCTACGTGTTCCTTTAATTTCTTCCACGTCATCTCATAGTCAAAACAGACGACAGCCAATTCGTTTGGATACTTTTTGACATTTTTATCCAAAAGATCTTGTGTATATGTTATATCTTCCTGATAAGGCATTAATGTCTCAGGTATGCACCCCATCGCGTGGGATTTTAACCATGGTTTCTCTAAATACTTTTTTTCTGTTTCCATTTTAATACCTCTATTACTTCAATAACCCCTTTTTTTTCATTTTTTCTATCTCTTCTTCTCGTAACTTTCTCTTGAATATTTTCTCAGTTGGTGTCTTTGGGAGTTCTTCGTCCCTGATCTCTACAAACTTTGGAACGGCGTAAGGTGGTACTTTCTCTCTCAAATACTGAATTATATCTTCTTCTTTTATCTTTTCTATATATTCTGGCCTTGGAACGACGAATGCTTTCACTCTCTCTTGACCAGGTCTTTCAGGATCTGGAACTCCGATTACAGCTGCTTCATTCACACCAGGATACGCATATAACAGATCTTCCAATTCAATCGAATAAACTTTATATCCCGAGATGTTTATCATGTCCTTCGTGCGATCCTGTATGTAGATTTGTCCCCATTCGTCCATTTTTATTATATCTCCTGTATGTATCATTCCATCCTCGTCCAATCCATCACCCACGTTCGGCCAGTATCCAAGCATTGCTGTAGGGCCCCCTTCACATAATTCTCCACTTAACCCCTCTTTAACAAGTTTTGGTATTGGTATCACTTCTCCGGTATCCTCATCGATAACTTTGACTGTCGTATCTATCGTTGGTACTCCTACAGTGCCAGTAAGCTGTTTCTCTCTGCCAACAGGTGTGGTAAGTATATCTTTGGAAAGGAGCGATAACAGCCTTGTACCTATTATGGCGATGTTATCACGTCCGATCAATCCCATTCCTATTCTTAAGAGTGGAATAACGCCTGGCGTCTTCAATATCCTGTCCAGTATATGAAATGCCTTGCCTGCCGTTTCTCTACCACCTAAGAACGGAGCAAATAGAACTGCCATTGTCGGGAGAACTCCCTCACCCGAAAGCTCCGATGTCCCGTATCCCTGCATTATGATGCTTGTTGCTCTCTCCTCGATCTCCTTTTGTGTTGCTGGAGGGAGCGCCGTTGAACCAGATCCGAATATTGTTCCAAACCCTTTCATGGCATCTGGCTGTTCTTTTAATAATCTATAATACTGTGTAGGTGCTCCCATAAACAACAGCGGGTGATATTTTTTCACTAATCTGACTGCTTCTTTTGTATCTCTTGGATCTGATTGCAAAAGTTGTGTCCATCCTCGGCTTATGAACATACGGAACATCTCGTGCCCATAAAGATGGGATATTGGTAGCATCATACTACACCTAAGAAAACCATGCAAGAGCCCATCATCCTTGGATAAGATACTTTGAGGCATTATCGTCCCTAAAAATTTATGATCGTGTGCAACCAGATTGTAATAAGAGAGCATCACACCTTTTGGTCTTCCAGTCGTTCCACCAGTAAAAAAGACTTGTGCGCAATCTTTCTTTACATCTATCTCAACCTTTGGTGGGTTAGGAGGATGTTTCTCCAAAAGATCGGTGAGCCAGATAATTCCATCCTCCGTTTCGTGGCTGGGAGGACTTTGAGAGAAATCTTCGAGTTTTGAGACTATTATCGTCCTCAATTTTGTTTTCTTCTTTGCTTCTTTTATCTTGTCAATTATATCTCTATTCTTCACGTTCGTATGCATGCATATTATCGTCTCACAGTTCGTGCGTTCGAGTTTGTCTATTATACCGTCCAAGGAATCTATTGGGTTGAGAACGCAGTGTATCGCCCCGATCCTCGGTATCCCAAACTCACATATTGCGAACTGTATCGATGTTGTATTGCAACTGGCAACGACATCTCCTTTTCTTACCCCCATATCATATAAAGCGGTTGCAAGTCTATCCACTTTATCTCTCAGTTCTTTCCATGTCATCTCATAATCAAGCTGGACGAGTGCCAACTCGTTTGGATACTTATCGACGGTTTTGTACAAATGATGTTCTGTATAGGGTTTGTCTGGATATGGTTGAAGTGTCTCAGGTATACAACCGAGTTCGTATGTTCTAAGCCATGGTTTTTCAAGATACTTTTTTTCTAATTCCATTTTTTTAACCTTCTCTTATTTTTTTATCTTTTCTTTAGGTAATATTGGACAGAGAACACAACCCTTTTGTCAGAGTACTCATCAATGGGCTAATAACGTTTCTCAAAGCATCAAATATATGACCAATCGCCTCAAAAATCGGACCTACAATCTGTAACAAGGGACTTAGCATATCGAGAAGACCCTCGATTATAGGACCTAACATGTCCAAGATCGGATCTAACAATCTCATCACTACAGGAAGGATCGCACTTACGGTCGAAGACAGGATCTCTCCAAGATCGATTGACGAGATTGCATCTACAACTGTATTCAAAATGCTAGGGAGTAGTCCTACCAGAGATTTTATCATTTGTGGTGATAAAACCGATTTTATTAAGCCTGTCATCATCGGAGCGGTTGCACCCATCAAATTTCCCATCACGTTTCCTAATATATTGCCCAGATCTGGTTTATTTCCAGTCATACAAGATCTCCTTTTTTTTCTTTTCATCTAATTTTAAATACAAAACAAAAAATAAATTTATCTTTTATTTGTTAATAATATTTTAGTTATTTTTAAATATAAATATTTCTATATTATAAAAATATTATAATAAATAAATTACTATAATGATGTGCCTTGTCGGATAACTCAATCTTTTATCTTTCCATCTTCACCATTTATTTTTATGGAAGAGAATGTAAAAAATTTGAAGGAATATAACAAGAAATTAATAAGAAGAGGAGAGGTATTATTAGATTTGGATTTTCTGAAGACGTGGGACAGAAAATTGGAGGAGATGAATGAGGGAAAGATTGGACATCTGTATGATTACCCGGATAGCTATATCAATTTTCTATCAGTTATCTATTACATCTTTGGGATACCTTACCGTCAATTGGAAGGATTCACACGAGCTTTATCCAAATACTGTGATTTAAAGCCGGTATGTCACTCTACGATCTATGAAAGGTCGACGAAGCTAAATCTGAATATTAACATAGGCAATACAGACGATATGATCATTTCTGTAGATGCGTCCGGTATAAAAGTATCAAACAGAGGAAAATGGATAAGGGAGAAGTGGAAAAAGAGAAGGGGATACCTAAAGATTCATTTTGCGGTGGATATAAAAACGAAGAATATTGTCTCTTTCGAGGTTACAGATGAAAGTGTCAGGGATAACAAGAAATTAAAGGATCTTGTCGAGAAAGCAGATGAAAGAGGCAATGTGAATAAGGTTTTGGCAGATGGTGCCTATAATTTGAAAGAGATCTTTGATTACTTGGAAGAGAAGAGGATAGAGACTGGAATATAGGTGAGAAAGAATAGTTCTACAAGATCAATCGTAAGTTCAGCTCGCAAAAAAGCAGTTTTAGAGTTTAAAAAACTTGGATACGACAAATGGAAAGAAAAGAAAGGCTATGGGCATAGATGGATGTCTGAAACTGTGTTTTCTTGTTTTAAAAACATGTTTGGTGAGTTTATATGAGCGAGAGCCATCAAAAACATGACTAAAGAGATCGGATTGAAAGTTTCCATCTTCAACATGATGATGAACATTTGAATAATCATATGAAAAAGTGAAGCTGATGATAACATAAGACGAACATCTTGTTAATTGTCCAACAAGGCAAAGATATGTATAAATAATAGTTAATTATAAAAATTATATAATAAATAGGTGATAAAAAATGGCAGAAAAATTAAAGGATGTAATAGAAAAAACGCTTCAAAAATCTCCGGAAGAAATAAAGAAAGAATTGCCTGGTCTTTTGCAGGAATTTAAGAATGCAACATTAGATGATGCATTAGGCGCAGTAAGCGAGTTAGGCGGTATTAAAGGACTTTTGGGGAAAATAGGAAGCGTTGATAGGATTAATGAAGTTGGTAGAGCAGTAAAAGACATCATGCCTGAAATAATTCCTATAATGAACGAGATAGTCCAAAAGAACGTAAAAAGTAATCCTGATTTAGCCAAAGCTTTTGAAAAAGTAAAGAGTGCCAAGGTTACAGTAGGAATGGATTTGGTCGATACCGGTATAGGTATAAAAACAAAGTTCGATTCAGGAATGATGACGTTAGAAAACGGGCTGGATGGTGCAGATGTAACACTCGTTCTTCCAACACAGACGCTTTTAGATCTCTACCCGCAATTGGTATCAGGTAAGATGTCTGATCTAATGAAGGTATTCACCGGAGGTAAGATAAAGATAAAAGGTGCCATGATGAAGGGTGCCGCGGTACTGCCTTTGTTAACAGAGATGGCAAAAATAACTAAAAACGTTTTATAATTATTACCATTCACCTTTTTTTTATGTTTATCTCAAGATGCCACCGTCTGCAGCAGACGAGACTTGGCGAGAATACCTTGCCAGATACCCTTTTAACTCTTTTTTAGCC
>DUJX01000094.1 GCA_013329575.1 Halobacteria archaeon
TCTCAGCGATCTTATCCGTCCTGTTCATGGTTTGATGTTATGGTTTAAAATTTTAAAAATTAGCTCTTAACGAATCTTCCTTCATTATCTCTCTTAATACGGCCGTCGCATAGCTTCCTTTATTTAGTATAAAACTAAGTATAAGAGCATCGTCTATCGCATCGGACGTTATATTTGTCTTTATGGATATAGGCCGTCTCGTTCCTTTTGAAGATAACTCGGGCAGCTCTTTTATCTTGAACGATCGTATAAAATCTTCTCCGCTCATCTGTTCTGATTTTTCTACCAGATTAAGTTCAAAATCATTCAGAATGCTATCATATCCTATCAACGGAGCAGTGATGTATGCTCTTCCTTTATCTATTAAACTTTTGTAGAGCCTTACATTCTTCATATCAACCTTCTCAATACCATCATTTTTGAAATATACGTAATCTCCCTCTATGATCTTGTCAAATATCCCATCTTTTATACGTGCGCTCACGATCTTGTTGAACAGGTAGGACTGGTACGCATGTATGAACATCATCCGTACGCCTAGCTGTATATCGTTCAACGCACCGATATAATCATCAGGATTTGCCACNNACCGTAGATGGGATGGAAAACATCTTAAAGCATTCTTAAAATCTTCTTCTTCAGCATATGATCTGGCGTCTTTCGTATTATTTGGTTCATAATCGCTTTGGTATGCCAAATAAGTCAGTACTGCACCTTTAAAATCTTTTTTAAGTATCTTTTCTCCGACTTTATGCGTTATTGGCCGTATAGTACCAAATCTCTGCATACCAAAAAAGTTTGGAAGACCGCCTTTATCGTCTGCCTCTTTGTTTATCTCTGTTATGATCTTTGCCGCATCATCCACATCCGAAGAGATATCTCTTACCGTAATTTTGAACCGGTTCTCAGTATGATCGCCCAATTTGACCGGGCTATTAGAATAACCAAGGAAATTTATTATTACATCTTTTATCTTGATCATCTCTATATCGTCTTTTGCAATACCTTCGATGCTCATAATCTGGGTGGATAATGCGTTCTTATCCTTAGTCCCAGAGAAGCCTATCCTTTTTTTGCTTATTCTCAACCGCCGTGCGATCTCTCTCACGAGTGTATGGGTATCCCAGTCCAACTTTTCTACTGATATTATAGAATAGATCTTTCTAGTCTTGTCTAACACGTTATAATCAGACGTTTTATCAATCTTTGAAAAATTCTCGGGATTGTATATCTCTTCGACCACAAAATCGCTCGGTATAGTCTTTATCCGTCCACCGATACCTCTCATATTCGTTAAATAGCATTCTATACCGACTTCCCGCTCTATATTATATGGTGTTAGAATCATTGAATTTATAGCATTTTCATTTTTATAATATTTATAATAGCATCTTATAGCATCTTTAAATGACCGGTGACTTTGTCTATCGTATCCGCTTTATCCGGACCTATTCCTAAGGCGGTAATCGTGCCAGGTGGAATCTCTGTTAACCCTGCGTCCTGTATAAGCGAACAAGGTAACTTGTATCCTTCGGCAATCTCTTTTAGGTTCAGCATCTCTTCTATCGATGACACTTTAAGAACTATCTTCTTCTGCCCGCTTTTGATCCATTGTTGCCTTGCTATAAACTTAGCTTTTAAAAAAGAAGAGACTGCGGCATGTGCGACCTGTACCGCAAATTTTCCTTTGGATAATTTCAAATCCGTCCTGACTACTATCGTCTGTTTATATTCCATCGTTAATAAACAAGAAAAGATAATACGTGTAAGGGATTAAGATTAAGCTCTTCTATCCTTAGCCTTTTTTCTAAGTTTATCATATCCACATTTTCTGCATCGTTTTGCTTTTATCGGATTTCTCGCGTTGCATCTCATACAAATTTTTTTGTTGAATAATCTCGCATCTGCTTCTGGAAAACGTACCATTTATCCTTCCTCCTTACTCATCATTGATTAGAGTTAGTTATCTGTATTACATTCTGTATAAAAACATTTTGATCTTATGTCTGATCTTTCAAAGATTTATCTACATATTAAGATTTGCTTATTTATATGCACGGATAAGATATAGTCAAAAAAAAAAAAAGTACGATCTAAATAAAATGATTATCAGATTATGTTCAGATTATGTAAAAAGACCATTTAGTTGATAGGATATTGGATGGATATTTAAATAAATATCTACGCAAGATAAATTGTGTAAAATGAGTTAGACGGCTCCTTATAGCCGCTTTGCTTATATATAGATAATATATTGATAAAATATATTAAATAGAATCGATTATTTATACTAATGAATAAAAAAACGTTGATATCAATTCTCTTTGTAGTAGCTTTACTTGCTCCATCTATGGTCTCGTCTCAAACGATCGAATGGGGGACGTATCACAACGATGAGTTCAACTGGTCAATAAAGTTATCCTAATTATTGGATTATAACCGAATCTGGTGCTCCCATGTTTGTAAGGTTTTATGATGGAAAAAATATGTGGAGTATACTACGATAGATAAAAAAGAGATAACATTTGTGGGAGAAAGAGCAATAAAAATTACTGCACAAATAAGGGAGCGGAGTGATTCCACGTTATATAAGTGCGAGATCATCTTCTTTACGAAGAACGGAAAGAGTTATGCCCTCTGGTTTTACACTTTGCCGTCCGATTATGATATGGTTGACAAAAAATACTTCGAACCGATGAGACAGAGTTTTGTCATACAGGAGAAGACACGCCCCGATATATTAAGAAGATCTGTACTAATTGATTCTTCTCTATTTAAATGATGATAGACTCAAAATATGATGGAGCGTCTCCTTTTTTGGTGTCTAAAATTGTAATCTCTATATTCTGTTACTCTACCAATCTTTTGTGTAATGTTTCTTCGTTATCGGTTTATGCTTACTTATCAGTATTTGCTATTATACGAAAGATATATAATCTCAATATACTATCTACATTAAGACAACATGACGGTTGAAAAAAAATATCCTAAGATAATCGGTATAACAGGATTGCCTGCATCTGGAAAGACCGAGGCAGCCAATTTTATTAAAAAGATGGGTATTCCATCTGTAAATATGGGGGACGTTCTTAGAAAAGAATCTCCCGATTTAAAAAATATTGGAGAATATGCTGATTATTTAAGAAATAAGGAAGGGATGGATGCTATTGCTAAGAGATGTATACCTCAAATCGAAAAAATAATCGATGAAGAGTGCGGTAATCTAAAATTTATATTGATTGAAGGTATCAGAAATATAGAAGAGGTGGAGTTATTCCGTTCTTTGACAGATGATTTTGTATTGATTAATATAACGGCGGATAAGATTATAAGGTTTGAACGTACCTTAAAAAGAGGAAGAGAAGATGCATCTAAAGATTTAGAAAATTTTGAAGAGAGAGATCGGCGCGAGATCGGCTGGGGTTTAGAAAAAGTTATGAAGAATGCGGATATTGTCGTAATTAATAATTCTTCTTTGAACGAGTTAAAAGATAAGATAGAAGATATATTACAAATCTTTGATTTGTGAAGATAAGAATCTTTTATTCTGGATGATTCTATAATTAATCTAAAAACTATATCTTTATATTATAAGAATAATATAATATTATATTAACATTAAAAAATCTTAAGTAAATTTTAAAATATATGTTTTAAATTCTATTTAGGTTGTTTTCATCGGTGGTTATATGAGTCAGAGAATAAAAATCATTTCTAATTTAATAGATCTTGTTCCGATAATTCATATCTTTAATTCTGATCTACATAAATCGGTCTTTAACGAGCTTTTGAGAGGATGGAAGACTGAAAAAGAATTAAAGGAGATTATAGGGACGGATGTAAACAAGAGTATAGAATTACTCAAGATGGGGCATTTGATAGCTGGTCGATGGAGAACACCAGAGCGAGGTGAGATGCCTGAGATGGAATATGCTGCGGCATACTCTAAAATAAAAGCTGATTTTCAATCGGATTTTGAAGATATGGGTGATGTTATAAATATCGCGGTTATGGATGATGATACGTTTGGAGAATACGAGTCAGCGATAATAAAAAAGATAAACAAGGATAAAAGATCTATCAATGAGATTTGTAGAGAATTGAATTATTCGCCATCTTTTTTAAGAGGTCTGTTAAAAAGATCGTTATTATTGGATTTGAGAGGACAAGACGTGGTGATACTAAAAAATGCCAATACTGCTAAAAAATAAAAAAAATAGTACAAAATTTCAGATCTTGGTCGAAATAGCATCTAATCAACCAAATATAAAACAGAAAGATATATCTAAAAAATTAGAGATAACACCGCAGGCAGTCTCCGAGTATATCCGCGAGATGGTAGATGAGGGGTTTGTTTATTCTCCATCAAAAGGAAAATACAATATAACAAAAGAGGGGACGGATTATATAATCTCCAGTTTAAATGATCTAAAATCATATACGAAAGAGATATTAGATAACGTAGTACGATCTATTGATGTATCGGCAGCGATTGCTTCCCATGATATGAACAAAGGAGATGAAGTAGGGTTATATCTTAAAGATGGGATACTATATGCAGGAACGAATGTAGAAGATGGGGCTACAGGAGTGACCGTCTGTGATGCCCTAAAAGGAGAAGACGTTGGAATAAGCGAGATAAAAGGTATAATCCGGATGGATATCAAAGAAATAACCATTCTTTTGGTGCCGAGCGTCAAAAATGGCGGGAGTCGGATGGTAGATTACAAAAAATTAAAAAATTTTGTAAAAGGTAAAGATTTTATCTCTGCATATGATTTAGAGTCTTACGCATCGCTAAAAAAAATAAATGTTAATGTAAACTCTTTTTTTGGATCGGTTGCATCCGTATGTGATGCAGCAGAACACGGGCTAGAATCCTTGTTTATTTGTACGAACGATAATATTATAAACATAATAAACGAATTAAATAGAAAAAATCTAAAATATAAAGTAGAGAGTGTGATAGATGAAGGAGAAGACTTTTAGAAAGATGGTAGAGTCTTTAAATAGTCATATTCCAGAAGAGAGAAAGACTTTATCGTCTCTTTTGTCCGAGAGTCGGCCTATGGTACGGGGAAAGGATGGATCGATACATGTCTTCAAGAAGAAAGAACTCGATAAGATTGCAGAGATTGTGCCAAAAGGTGATTATGATCGATTATTATTGCCGATCTATATCGAGATGAATTCGGAGTACGGGCGAGGTGCCGGGAGGATAGTCGGCAAGATAAATTGTGATCTTGTAAAAAAGATACTTGGAGAGAGATACTATTACGAACGAGATGACGAGATTATACTATACGCAAACGATATCGGTAATCTGCGGAGGATATTGCCTACAACAACGCAGTATATATTTGCTATTCCTATCTAAGATGTTTAAAATAAGAAATAAAAGATAAATATAAAAAAAAGATTTAAAAATTTGTTTTTATAGATTAAAATGCCATACGAGGGTATGATTTTTAGACCGCCGAGCGAGGCGGAGAGTCTTATAATTCAGACAACAGTGGGTTGTTCTTGGAATAAATGCACGTTCTGTTCGATGTATAGGTATAAAGATTTCAGAATAAAAGAGTACGATGAGATAAGAGACGATATCGAGATGGCAAAGATGATGTATGGCGATGATGTAAGACGGGTATTCCTTGCAGACGGAGATGCGCTTGTCATAGATACAGATAACCTCTTAAAGATAATAGATACTTTAAATAAGGATTTTCCCAATTTGGAACGTGTAAGTACGTATGCCACACCTCATAACTTATTAAATAAAGGGATAGACGAACTTAAAGAGTTAAAAGATCGAGGTCTGGATCTGGTTTATCTTGGTGTAGAGACCGGTGATGATAATCTCTTAAGATCTATCGGTAAAGGAGTAAGACGGGATGAGATGCTTGAGGCAGGCCTAAATGCTAAAAGAGCGGGTATTAAATTATCTGTAACCATAATATTGGGTTTGGGCGGAAAGGAAGGGAGCAAAACGCATGCAGAAGAGACGGCAAGATTGTTAAGCGATATGGATCCGGATTATGTTGGTGCTTTAACCTTGATGGTCATTCCGTCTACACCGTTGTATAATATGGTAAAATCTGGACGATTGACCCTTTTAAGCCCTATTGAAAGCATTTTAGAATGTAGAAGAATAATCGAAGATATGGATGTTACCGACTGTATCTTCAGAAGCAATCATGCGTCCAATTATCTGCCACTCGGAGGACGACTGCCACAGGATAAAGATAAGATTATAAAGACGATCGATGATATCGTTAAAAAAAATAAGACTTATCTACTACGAAGCGAAGATATGCGAGCATTGTAAGTTAGAATTGTTGAATATACAAAATTTATACAATTATTATTAAATTAGTAGGTTAAGACATAAACGAGAAGATAGATTAAAAACATAGACTGAAACATAAGTTATCCGAGAGGGTGTTATATTGGAATCAAGAGATGATGATTTTTTATATCTGGTTGGAGAGGCGCTGGTTGGCGAAGGCGATGAAGTAGCACATATCGATCTGATTGTAGGTGATAAAAGAGGGCCCGTTGGAGAAGCGTTTGCTAATGGGTTAGTAAATCTTTCAAAAGGTCACACACCATTGTTGTCCGTGATAAGACCGAACTTACCGCCCAAACCTTCTACATTGATCGTGCCTAAGGTTACTATCAGAGATATGAATGATGCGAACAAAATATTCGGTCCAGCTCAATCGGCCGTTGCAAAAGCCGTTGCTGATTGTGTAGAGGAGGGTGTTATACCAAAAAAAGATGTGGAGCGAATAGTGATCATAGCAAGCGTTTTCATCCATCCAAATGCGAGAGATTATGAGAAGATTTATAGATACAATTACGGTGCGGCAAAACTTGCGATAAACAGGGCGTTCTCATCATTCCCCGATCTTGATACCGTTTTATACGAGAAAGACCGGTCTATAAATCCAATAATGGGATTTTATGTACAGAGGCTATGGAATCCACCATATCTTCAGGTTGCTCTCGACCTGACTGATCTAAGTAGGGTGCAAGAAGTGATAGAACAGTTGCCGGACAGCGACCATATAATAATCGAGTTAGGAACTCCTTTGATCAAGAGATACGGTATC
>DUJX01000117.1 GCA_013329575.1 Halobacteria archaeon
AAGAGAATCAAAAAAGAAGCATTTTTGCATATTTTAAAGAATAACCGATCGACTTGTTACCATCGCCCAAAACAGGGCTCATATGTCCGGGATAAATGTTTTCTACGTCTAACCTTGTTAATCGTTCTATAGAACTTATGAGGTCTGAAGAACTGCCTCCGAAGAGATCGGTCCTGCCAAAGTTTCCGTCCGAGAATACCGTATCCCCTGAAAAGAGGTTTTTATTCTTTTTATCGTAGATACAGATGCTCCCGATGCTATGACCGGGTGTATGAATTATCTCGAGTGAATTGTTCCCTATATCGATCTGGTTACCGTCTTTAAGCGAGATCGTAGGTTTTACTTCTGGTAAATCGTTTATCCCGAATAAATAGGCGGCCGTATAATCTTTATCGTTTATATGATCGATCTCTGCCTCATGTACCGCTATATCTATCGGATAATCCGATTGATCTAGATATTCTAAAATTTTCGGTAAAGCGAGTATGTGGTCCAGATGAACGTGGGTGAGCAGTACCAGATCGATCCGTCTCGGTCCTAATGACATTAAAAACGATGTCAACTCTCTTTCATCGGCTCCTGCATCTATAAGCACGTTTTTTTCGTCCAATATAAGATAAACATTTGATCCTCTCTTTCCCAGCATCACTTCAGGCATCATTTTTGATCAGGCCTTTATACCAAATCGTTTTATCAATTTTTCTAATATAACTTATATTTAATAATCTGTTTATTTTGTCATCGATTATAAAACGTTTTCCAATTTTTAAACGATCAAAATATTTAAGATAGTTTAGAATAATAAGATTAAGTATATAGGATAATATAAGATAAAATACCGACGAGATTATTATGACAGAGACAATATTAGACCACGCTAAGAAAGGGAAGATCATCGATCCTGTTAAGACTGTTGCAGAGACGGAGAAGATCGATGAGAAAAAACTGATAAATTTGATCGCGGACGGCAGAGCGGTCATTCCAAAAAATTTCAACCATAGCATAAAACCCATCGGGATAGGATCGCAGTTAAGTACAAAGATAAACGCGAACATCGGCACGTCAAAAGATTTTGTCGATCTGGATTATGAGATAGAGAAAGCCAGAACCGCATTAAAGTACGGTGCAGACTCGATAATGGATCTTTCTACTGGTGGCGATCTCGACACGATACGAAGAAGTATCATAAGAGAGGTGCCTATGCCTATCGGCACGGTTCCTATCTACCAGGCTGGGCTGGATAACAAAGGCAAAGCCGTCGTGGATATGTCTTCCGATGATATATTTAACACTATCAGAAAGCATGCCAAGGACGGTGTTGATTTTATAACGGTCCATGTAGGAGTAAACAGAAACTCTGTAGAACGATTAATAAAAGGCGATAGGATACTTGGAGTAGTCAGCAGAGGCGGAGCGTTCACGATAGCATGGATGATGCATAACGATGCAGAGAACCCGTTATATAAAGAGTTTGACTACCTCTGCGAGATCGCACGGGAATACGACCTGACACTGAGTTTAGGCGACGGTATGAGATCGGGATGTATTGAAGATTCGACCGATCGGCCAACGTTTTCAGAGTACATAACTCTCGGTGAGCTTGCAAAGAGAGCAAGAGAATACGGTATTCAGGCGATGGTGGAAGGACCCGGGCATGTTCCTCTAGACGAGATCGGTATCAACGTCAAAGCCATGAAGAAATTGACAGATAATGCGCCTTTGTATCTATTAGGTCCGTTACCTACGGATATAGCCCCAGGTTACGACCATATCGTTGGTGCTGTCGGTGGAAGCCTGGCCGGTTTTTTTGGGGCAGATTTTTTATGTATGGTTACACCGTCCGAGCATCTCGCGTTACCATCAGTGGATGATATCAAAGAAGGGACGATAGTGACCAAGATTGCGGCGCATATAGCGGATACTGTTAAAGATGGTGTTAGAGATAGGGCAAGATCATTGGATAGAGAGATGGCCAGAGCGCGGGAAGATTTAGACTGGGCTAAACAGTTCGACCTATCCATCGATAAAGACAAAGCAAAATTAATAAAAGATAAGAGAAGGACAGAGAGCGATGCGTGTTCTATGTGCGGAGACCTTTGTGCCATAAAGATGGTTAAAGAGATATTATATAAGAACGAGGTAAAAAAAAGGTAAAAGATAGAATGTTTATAGATTTATGGTATAGATTTCAACCTTTCTGTATCCGGACATAAATTAGTTATGATAATTCCGTATTCGGCCTTTGTAGGTTACCAATATTTTAAATAATATAAAATTTATATAGTATGTATCTAATAATATTTTGATTAGGATAAAATGGTCTTGAAAAAGATATTAGAGACAGTATCTAAAGAAGATGGGATAGATAACGTCATATTCTTTGCAGAGAATAAAGATGATCTGAAATATGTCGATAGCATCGATATCCCTGGAAAGATAATATGTGTAGATAAAAAGATAGACAGTACCGTTTGTCCTGTAATACGACTACCTTTTAGAATAAACAATATATCAGAGGCAATTAACTTCGCAATTCTCTTAGGAATAGACGATCAGATCTTAGATAAAAATAAGATTGTTTTATGCGTTTTTAAGATCAATTTAGACCGATTTGATGCGATATTTATCGTTGATACGTCTAATGAGATCGATAGCAAAATGTATAACCTTTTAAAATTTGATGATGTAAACACGGAAGTTTTGAGTTATATCATAGATTTAGCCGTCGAACTCGGATACGAAGGAGTTGATGGTAAATCTATGGGTGCCACCTTTGTGATAGGAGATTCAGAGAAAGTTATGAGACTTTCAAGGCCTATCTCATACGATCCATTCGAGAAGAGCTATGCCAATATTATGGATGAGAACGCCAGATCTGCTATAAAAGCTCTTGCTAAATTAGATGGTGCATTTGTCATAAATAACGATGGACAGATTGTTGCAGCATCCAGATATCTGGACGCACCTACCGATGGGATAGATATACCCAAAGGACTAGGAGCGAGGCATATCTCTGCTGCGTCGATGACAAAGAATACTAATGCTATCGCGGTCGTGCTTTCCGAGACGGATAAAAAGGTAAGATTGTTCAAAGATGGTAAAATGATGGCAGAGATTACATAAGATTACCAGCAAGGACGCAAACTATTCTATCCTCTCGTGATTAAATCCTATTTGTATGCAACGAAGATCTCGGATATAGGTAAGCATAAATAGTATAAGAATATAGCAATAAAGATACCTTAGCAGTCTATCTTTGTCGTATCTATATACATATTTATTATATATTAATATCATTAATTATATACTAATGTTTTCCAATTTTTATTTTTTGTTGTCTTGTTTTATATGAACACAAAATTTTTATATTAAATGAACCGATTATGTAAACAATGAATTCAAAGTATACATTAAGACGGTTCATCGGAGATATGCCTGTTGAGAATATTTTAAACACGCTGATAAATCTTCAATACGCATCGGCAAAAGTTAAGAAAGATTATATTACGCAACTGGCATCGCATCCAGATCATAACCATATGAAGATAGAGGAGTTGAAAGATCTGCAGACGAAAGCGGTTAGACAATCACTTACGTACCATTACAACAGATGCAGCAGTTACAGGAACCTGTGTGGCGATCTGCCCGTCGTGAACAAGTTTGAAGATATATTTAATATTCCCCAGATACATGCAGAAGAGTTTAAAAACGATGATTTCCTGAGTATCGATAAAAGCAAGATAGTCTCTGTAATTACGACATCGGGTCTTTCCGGCACTTATAACAAGTTGCCCCGTGACATGACGTCTCAGATGAGGCTCATGATACAGATGCTTCGTTACATTTTAACCAGCGCTCTTCCTTTAGTCGCAGATTATTCCGGTAGGTCTATCAAGGAAACCCGTAGGTATGCACTCAACAACTGGGCAATTAATTTTTTGACGCCTCCACCGAACGAGAGTAGCTCCTTGATCGTTAAAATCTTCGAGGGGATATTGCCAGTTTTTAGGATAGCNNTTCGAGGGGATATTGCCAGTTTGTAGGATGCTCAACATTAAAACGAGTTATTTCTTGAATAATATGGAGTTTGACCCAGAGAAAGCGTTTAACGATATAAAAGAGATCAATAAGGACAACAAGATGATGATGTTCGTAGGTTTCCATTACATCTTCAGCCAGATAATGGATTACATGGACGAGATAGGCGAGAGACTAAATCTCGATCCTACAGGCAAGAACATATGCATTGCTTGTTTTGGTGGCGGCTGGAAGACTCTTGATGGTAAAAAAGTGGATAAAGACCAGTTTAAAGAGAAACTAAAAGAGTATTTTGGGTTAAACGATCTCTTCATCGTGGATGCATACAGTTTTGCCGAGGCAAATTTTGTAACGCTTGATCTATGCCCGTCTAAAAAAAGCCATCTGGTTCTACCTGTTGTTATCAGGACGAGGGACCCTGAAACCTTGGAGTTGCAGGATTATGGCGAGACCGGGATTATCAGCGTATGGGACCCTTTCATGAACTCGTATCCTGCGTTTATAATGACAGATGATGTGGGTATAGTAAGCGATTACTACAAATGCGACGATTGTGGTTTTGTCGGTCAGGATCTAATACTTAAGGGACGGTTATCTAAAGCGGAGTTTAGAAGCTGCGGTCTAAAGTTACAGCAGATGATGGAAGAAAAAAGAAAAGAACGGGTACTGGCAACAGGGTATGTTTAAAAAGTATAAAATAAATTTAAATTAATTTTTTATACTTAATCTTTTGAAACGGTTTTAAGACGATTTTGTAGATCTCTTATCCTTTTAACCAGGCTACTGATCAAGGTTTCCAGCGTTTTTATGCTCTCTCTTATCACGATCGTATGATCTTCTTCGGATATGCTTCCTTTGTATTCTGGATCTACTCGGATGGCAAGTTTAACAGGTACCGTACCGGTGCATATAAACATTGCTAAAGCCAATTCGGGTACGAAAACCTTTTCAGGTGTAGGGTTATCAGTTTTTGTATCGTCTTGCCGATTGTATAAGAAGAGCGTATCGTCCCCATAACAAAAAAACTTGTATCTACCGTCTACGGAGAGATCTCTCGCAAATATGTAGTATTTATCATCTGCCCGATTGTATGCAAGGATACAGTTACATCTTTTGATGATCTCTTTCTTCTTCTCGTCGTAATCGGCTTTATCCATCTTATCATTACCAACGATCCATGCAGAGTAAAGAGATATAGGGCTTAATTCGCCATCTTTACAATATTCACAACCTTTCTCATCCTTATCTTTACAGAACGGGCACGAAAAATCGAAATTATCTATCTCATCCCAAGTAATAGGTCTTCTATTCATCTTATATCGTATAGGTTTTAAGCTATTTATTAACTATTTTGAAATACTTGGTAAAGACATAAATACAAGTCTCATCCACAAATGTTATAAGTAGCCATTATCAACATATATTGATTAAAAGAATAAAAAAGGATGTGTAATTATTGGACGATTATAGCGACAAGATACCGGTTATAGCCGTGGTATGTATCTTTCTGTTAATACAAGTTTTATCATTATATATCGCACCTTATTATCAGGATACAGGTATCAAAGCGTTTGAAGATCCTACATCGATATTAAACGCTTTATATTTCATAGTTATAATGATATTTGCAACCGTGGTCATACTTTTGCTCTCACGATATAATATGAAATGGGTTATCCATGGATTGTTGATCTTCTCAATCTTTTTAACTCTTTACATCGGTTTTGACACGTTCATATTAGGATTCATAGTAGAACCAACATCGTCCGCTTTATTACACGCGGTTTCTTTGATACTATCAGTTTTTCTGACGGTTATTCTTTTTAAATTTAAAAGATGGTACATTATAAATTTTGTCGGTGTTATATTGGCAGTGACCATAAGCGTACTCTTCGGTGTATCGCTCATACCTATCGTCTCCTTAATACTGCTCTTGTTACTGGCGATATACGATTATATCTCGGTTTATAAGACAAAGCATATGATAACGTTGGCAGACGACCTAATAGATTATAATCTTCCGCTACTTTTGATTATACCAAAAAAAAAGAGTTTTTCTATGGATGAGATGGAAAAGATCAACCCGGGTCAAAATATCAGTAGATTAGAGATTGATGAATCGGATGAATTAAGTGACCTTGATAATAGAAATGGCAAGAATGGCGAGAGATATACGAAAAAAGATAGAAAGACTCTTATGATCGGTTTGGGAGACATGATAATACCCACAATCTTTGTCGTATCGTCAAACGTGTATATAGGCCTACTTCCCGCGATAGGATCTATGATTGGAGGGACTATCGGATTTTTCCTCCTTTTGAGAGATATTGGCAATTCTAAACCAAAGGCAGGACTTCCTTTTTTGAACGGAGGCGTTATCTTAGGATTCCTGATAACATTACTCTCGATAAACATAATTTAGTAGTAACGGATAAAAACTAGTATTAATCGTATTAATATCATAAAATCTAAAAAAGACTAAGTAGCAATAAAAATGGCAAATATGGTTACGATAGCCGTTCTCGACTGTAGATGCTGCGGAAAATGTGATAGCATCTGTCCGTATAACGCGATAGAAAAAGAGAATAAGAAGACGAGGATTAACTACGATCGATGTACCGGCTGCCTGAAATGTGTAGAGATCTGTCCGAATAGATCGATTGTAGTGATGGATTGATTATGGCAGATTATATCAAATAT
>DUJX01000101.1:0-6019 GCA_013329575.1 Halobacteria archaeon
CCCTCGAGACGGTCGCTATATCTGCCTCACCGTTATTCAACAAAGAAAGACCATATTCAGAGCTGCCTCCGATCACGAATATCTCCTTATCCGAACCTTCTAAATCAAAATTATCAGCAATTTTTTCAATTATAGGAAAGATAGTAGTAGATCCTGCAATAATTAATTCTTTTTCTGATTGGCCTGTTAAAGAATAACCAACGAATATTAGTACGAATAAGATTACTACTAATAATATCATCCATCTAATCTGATTTATCTTCAAATATACACCCCAAAAAGATTTATTGTTTCTTGTTAAGATTTACTAAGATACGGTTATTTATCTACAGATTTACGTAAACCGATATAAATAAATTAGTAATAAATAACTTATATCGTATGATAATAAAATATATATAGTAGTATAGAAATAAATAATATTAAAATAATGGTGGTTGATTGATGAGAGAGGCAAAACGAAAAATTCAGGTAACCGGAGGTTTTACTCATATTTTATCCTTGCCAATAGAATGGATACAAAAGATAGGATTGAAGAAGGGAGATAATGTTCATCTTTTTTTAAGAGAGGATAATACGATACTGGTTGGAGAGGAAAAGAAGAGAGAAAGCCTCGATATCTCTATAACTGTAGACGAAAAAGATAATATAGAGAATGTCTATCGGTTAGTAGTCGCTTATTATCTTGCTGGTTATGATTTTATACGAATTATCACGCCGGAAGAAGGATTCAACAAGAATTATAAAAAGTGGTTGAAGAATACTGCCAGAAAGTTGCTTATAGGGTTGGATGTAGTAAGCGAATCTAGTACAGAGATAGTCTTTAGATGTTTTATAAACTATGAAGATTTCCCATTCTCTAACATCTTGAATACCATCGGAGATATAGTAGAGACAATGTACGAAGATACCACTTTATGTTTGAGAGAGGGAAACATAGACCTGGCCCATGAGGTTATACAGAGAGATAGTGAGGTTAATAGATTCTGTCTTTTTGCAATAAGGCAGCTGATAGAGGCGTCAGAATATAGTTCTGTAAGAAAGAAGATTGGTGTCAATAATACCATTCAAATTTTTAATTACAGACTTATTGTTAAAAATGTAGAAAGAATAGGAGACCATATAAAAAATATAGCAAATAGTGTCATCCAAATTTATGATAACGGCAAGATTGGTAAGATCGATTATCCTTCACAATTTTTCGATATTACGATTGATATTAAAAAATTATTCATCGATTCATTAGAGATACTCTTCGATTATAGAATAGATGAGGCAAACGTAAATATTAACAAGACAAAAGAGTTAATCGGAGTGATCGAGGCGTTAAAAAAAGAAATATTGGCACAAGAGGTTGTTTTTTCTAAAAAAGTACTGTTTATAACGGTACTTAACAGTCTGGAAAGGATATCTAACTATCTGGCAGATATCAACGAACTTATTATCAATATCAGCATAGAAAAACAATGATAGATAAAACATACTAATAATGATGCAATATAGAGAGGTGAAAAAGTGGTAAAAGATGTAAAACGAAAACTGCAAGTCACAGGCGGATCTACTCATGTAATCTCTATCCCTATAGAATGGATCAAAAAAATGGGGCTAAATAAAGGGGATGAAGTAAACTTAGTCCTACGAGACGATAACACGATCTTGATTGGAAATACAGGCAGGAAAAGTATTGCTGAATCAAGAATCGAATTAAGCAATAAAGATTTGATCGTTGATAACATTTATAGAAAGATTGTAGCATTATATTTGGCTGGAATCGATGTTATAAGAATCATATTCGAGAGAGATATAACGAACGATTGTAAAAAAGGATTGAAGGATAAAATTAGAGAACAAATTATGGGATTAGAGGTAATTGAAGAATCCAGCAAAGAGATGGTCTTGAGATGTTTTATAAACTACGAAGATTTTCCTCTGGACAAGGCAGTGAACGGGCTTAAAGATATGGCAGAATCCATGTTTAGAGAGATGATCTATAGCTTAAAAGAGAGAAAAATTCGGTTCGCCGATGATATAATTCAGAGAGATAACGAGATTAATAGGTTCTATCTTCTGATAGTACGACAGCTTAAAGAGGCGTTAGACATACCAGAGATCGGAAAAAAGGTCGGTATTTCGAAGATAAAGAATATTTTAGAATATAGAGTATTAATGAAGAGCATAGAACGAATCTGCGACCATATAAAAAACATAGCAAAAAATTTTATAATACTATTCAACGAGATGCCATATGAGACCGATCCGATACAAGATAGTCTCTTAAAAACCTGTGAAAAGATACAGAATATTTTATCCGCATCGTTAATCTCTTTAACGGCAGATAAGATGAGTATTAAGGAATCTAACAAGGTTATACAAGATACTAAAGAAATAATAGAAGAGATAGATGAAGACTTATACGAAAAAATACTGAAAAAATACGATGATGCCGTACGAGGCGTTTATAACCTTTCTATAGTAGATAGCTTGACCAGGATAACTGAATATATACAAGATATCGAAGAGATCAAGATAAACATAACGTCTTCTTGAATCTTCTCGGATGAGATGGGTATCAGGTATCTCTATTAATATTAGACGTATTTTGACAAACTGGGATACAAACAAGGTCCTATACGGTCTGAGCTAAGACAATAAAGCCAATAGATTCGGCTTTTTTATATATTTTTATATATATATTCGATCGTTTTTATCGTCTGTCTTATAATTAAAAAAGATAAAAAGAGATTATAGAGGAGTTTATAGAGATATTTTTTCTATTTTGTCCCGAACTGCCTTTATAGGCGCCTGTCCTGCCTCGTACTCCATTGTTGCGATTAATATAGGATCGGTCTCTCCTTTTGGATCTATAAAAATCTTGCTTCCCATTGCTATCTGTAAAGCTCGCGCAGATATTATTCTTGCACGTTCAAATTTTGTATATTCTTCTATTTTTTCTATCGCCAATTAAACACCTTCTTCACACTAAAGTTTTAAAATCTTTTAAGATTAAAATAGGATTAAAATAGATATAATAAAAAGAAAAAAATAGGTGATTAGAGTTCACCTATGACCTCATCGAGCATGGCTAAATAATCGTCTTGTTTCTTCCAGATATCACCAAAAGTCATCTCTGCGTTAGGCTGATAGTATGGATCTATAGCCAATGCCTTTAGATGGGGTGCGAAATTCTTTATCGAAGAAAGTACTCCGGATACGAGATAATAAAGCGATCCGATGAAGATTACCGTATCATAGTTTCCCTTGCCATCGAGCCCCTTCCATTCAGGATCGCATAGACAGTTCACCAAGTCTGTCAGTAACGCATATTTTACGTTATCGGTGTATCCTTTCTTTCTAAAAGCAACAATAGCATTACCTGTTGCAGCAATAGGTATACCTTTCTTTCCGATCTCTATCGCCTTATCTATCGATCCATGTTTCTCTATATTAGATCCACAGATTAAAAGAGGCCTTTTTGCCCGTTTTATCATCTTTCCGATAACAGCAGGTGCGGTAACCCGTCCCATCTTTGGACCTGGTACGTTTCCTGCGTTAAACGGTGCCATTTTAAGTTCTGCCATTTTTTTCACTCCTTCTTAGCTCTAATCAAATCTTTTATGTTTGTAGGATCAAATGACGGATCATAACGAACCTTTGGTCCTTCAACAATCTTTTTCAGCTTCCAATCGATCTTCCATCCCTGATCAGACTCCAATATCTGCAACAGCTCTGCCTTCTTTGCCATCGGAAGATCTGCCTCGGATCTTACGAAGTAGTGCCAATCGTCCGGATAACCACCCAAGTATTTCTGGTTTAAGTCTATATAATGAGTAAGTTTTATAGACCTGCCAGCAGGTGTATCCGCGGCTCTCATGCAGAGTTTTGCCATCAGAGGTATGCACTCCTCTATCGTCTCTGCTACTACCAACAGGTGCTCTGGCACCGGTCCTACATAGACACGCTCACCATTTCTAGCATCGTAGACGTACCAATCTTCTTCTTTGTCTTTTCTACCCATGAAGGATCTTCTGTATTTTATACTGTGCGGGCCTACAACGGCAGGAACTCCAAGCCTGTTGAATCCTGCAGCTATTGATGCAGCCTTCTGTGACATTGCACCCCAGGCAACTCCACAGGCACCCAGCCTGTTAAGGATGTAATCTGCAATCTCTGCATAGTTACCTCTTATGTTTCTCTGAGCAAATATGTTGGCAACCTTGATCGCTGCATCGTGAATATGGGCATTAGCAACACAAGAACCGATGTTCAATACTCCACCTTTATCGAAGACGTCGTCATACTCTTCAAATACGGTTTTTCCCTCTTCGTTCTTCTGGAATCCCGCATCTATGAGCATACATCCAGTCATTGGAACTATGTAACCACGGCTGGCGAACTCCTTCACGATCGTATATACATCTCTCGTACCGTTAGGATAGTTTCCACAGCCGATCGGGGCGATTATTCCCGGAATGGTACCGAGCACCAACGGTGCACCGACATTTCTTATCTCTGTATCAAATATAGGTCCTCTCGCCTGTCTTATCTTTCCTTTCTCGTTCTGTATTCTTCCTGTCATGTATGCAGCCTTGGTATACATATCGATTATAGGAATGTTCTGTGGGCATACCTGTTCACATCGTCCACAGCCGATACATATATCAAACTGGTCGGACAATGCGGAAGGATCTCCTTCGGCTGCCTTCTTGTTGGCTTTACCAACATCTATACCCTGTGGACACTGGTACGTACAGGTTCCACAGTTTGTACAAGACTCGGCATATTTTTTGAAGTTTTCGTCGGAGAGTAACCAGTTATTCTTTCTTCTTATATCCTTCATCTTCATGGCGGTCTTTACCGCTACCTCTCCAACATTACGGGGATCTAATAAGACTACTCCAGGTACTTTTCCAGACACGAGGTCTTCTACAATCTTATCCGGATCGTCGCCGTCTCTTATCTCCATGTTGTGCATATTCTTGTCATTTGTGAATATAACTGGAGACTGGACCTTCTTAGCCTGTGAAAGCAGATCTGCCCTTACACATTGTTCATCCACAACGATACAATCTGCCAAGCCGGCTCTTATAACCTTCAACTGTCTTCCAAGTCCGGCGGCAAGTTTCACCTTTGCAGAATACCTGTTTGCATCCAAGGATGTACAACAAGAGCCGCCTATATCTATCTTGTCATCCAAGTTGTTATCAGATACATAATCACATATATCCGTTGCTGGTGGAGCATTATGTCCAATTACGAAGACGACTGCCTTGTTTGTATCCAAAGTTCCCATGCCTGCATCACACAATGGACGATTAGGTCCTATCGGGAATTTAAACGCCATCATCTGAGAGATATCACTGATCTCTTTACCTATCGAATCAAGCATGCCCATCTGGTAAGCTTTAGACTCAAAATCTAATGCAGAACCTTCTTGTCCGGTATGTAATGAATCACCGAGTTGGACGATGTTCTCTTCTACATAGTTAAGAACATTTTCTAAATCTGCAAGCGTCTTTGGTTTTACTCCTGCTATCAATCGGGTGAGTGGGGCTTCAATATTTACTTCAGAACCAAAATCGATCGGTATTTTATCTAACGGACCTCTCATGCTTTTTATATCATGGAACATATGCCGTCCATGTCCTATATGCGCACTGGTTCCTATCATACAGGCAAGAAGAACAAACCTTCCCTGTGTTGCCTCCAAGCTTATACCACATGCACCATTTTTGTTCCCTGTAAGATCACATTTACCCATCGTACAAAGGATACATGTATCGCATTGCGGTGCGTAAAACGGCGGGTATCTCTTCAATAGGATTCTATCCCAATATCTCAGATCGGGAATCTTCGGTTTCGGTGTGGGCCCCATTAATGCCCATTCTTCTTCGGGCATCTTCTCGCCCATGATCTCCTTAATCTCGATCTGGACGTTTTCTAAATCTTCGATATCGAATATTCCTGCCTTTAATTTTACCATATAATATGACTCCTCCTTTTCAAAGTAATGAATGAGTTC
>DUJX01000101.1:6120-10735 GCA_013329575.1 Halobacteria archaeon
TCTATAAGTTCAAGAGATATGCTCGAAGGATATCGATTAATTATTCTTTTAGAAACAGATACACCCAGCCGTAAACCGAGTGCACAGCATATAAAAACAGCTGTTAGTTCAATTATACCGTGAGGAACTAATGCTACAATTGGATAGACAATCCCTCTTTCCAAAAAAGCATAATATGCCAGATAACCCATTAAAAAGCCGTTCAATGCCAAAACGGCGAGAGGAAAGATACCAAGGAATAAACCAAAAAATATGGATAAAAAGCATGTGGATGCGTTATTGACAAATATAAAGAGTGCCACTATGTAATCTGGCTTGCCAATCAAAGATCCAAATATCTGATCGTCTATTATCTCGATAAAGCCCGGATCTTGCTGTGATGTGCCGGCGTATGTAATACCTATTACCGTTGAGCAACAAAAAACGATAATAGTAAGTATCAAATATCTTTTAATCTTTGGACGCATATGCATATTATATATCCATAGAATATCGTATCATAAAATAAACATTTCTAATTTAGATCGGTATTATGATAACAATGATAACAAAAATAGGTGTCGTTGGGGCACATTCTACGGGAAAAACAACGTTTATCAGAGAATTAAAAGAATATTTAACAAGGGCTGGGTTCACAGTTTACATAATTGAAGAACTGGCAAGACAAGGCAGAAAAAGCTCATTAAAAGAGCCACATGTTCAAAAAGTGATCATTGAAGAACAGATAAGAAAAGAAAATGAACTAAAAGAGAAGATAGAATCTGATTACCTGACCGATGATGGGCGGTACGTGATTATAACCGATAGAACGACCATAGATAATTTTGTATATCTTGAGTTATATGGGCATAGAGACAAGATTATCAACAAACGGCTTATGAAGATGATAGAAGAGAACAACCGATCTTATAATATGATAGTATATGTTCCAATAAAGATGCACGCATCATCTGACGGTTTTCGGGATGTAAACGAGTTGTTCAGACTTATGATTGACGAAGAGATAAAAGAGAGACTAAATAGCATTAAAAAATCTGATCCAGATACGATCGTAATAGAAAATGATAAAGATATCTTTGAAAAAATATTAAATGTACTAAAAAATAGAGAAAATCTTTAATATGTAATAGATCACTACATGGTTTTTATAATTATGTAATAACAAATTAAAAAAATTATTTGACTTATTCATAACGGAGAGATCAACAAAATGAACGATAAGACGACAAAAATTTTGTTAGATGAGGAAGGTATACCAAAAGAATGGTACAACATACAGGCAGACCTACCCACGCCGTTAGATCCACCTTTAAACCCTGCTACGTTAGAACCACTGAAAGCAGATGATCTTAAGGCAATATTTCCGATGGGGCTGATAAGACAGGAGATGAGCACAGAGAGATGGATCACCATACCCGATGAGGTTAGAGAGATTTATAGAGTATGGAGACCTACACCACTATACCGTGCTCGCCGATTGGAAGAATATCTAAAGACGCCTGCAAAGATATATTACAAATGGGAGGGTGTATCACCACCAGGCAGCCATAAATCAAATACATCGGTTCCTCAAGCATACTACAACCTTAAAGAGGGGATAGATATGATAACCACCGAGACCGGTGCAGGACAATGGGGATCTGCTCTGGCATTCGGTACAAAGATATTCGGTATCAAATGTAGGGTATACATGGTTCGTGCCAGTTACGAGCAGAAACCGTATCGTAAAAGTATGATGAAGGTATGGGGAGCAGAATGCCTGCCCAGTCCGACTAATAGGACTAAATCTGGGAGAGCTGTATTGGAAAAAGATCCAAACACGCCAGGAAGTCTTGGGATTGCGATTTCAGAAGCGGTCGAGGATGCATTATTGGATGAGAATACACATTATGCGTTAGGCTCAGTTTTAAACCATGTCTGTCTTCATCAGACGGTTATCGGGCTGGAGGCAAAGAAACAGTTCGAACAGATCGATGAGTATCCTGACGTAATCTTTGGGTGTGTTGGAGGAGGATCGAATTTTTCAGGTACCACGTTCCCTTTCTTGTACGATCGGATAAAAGGCACCAGGCCTGATTTAAAGGTAGTAGCATGCGAATCGATGGCTTGCCCCAAGCTCACGAGTGGGCTTTATACCTACGATTTCGGCGATCAGGCGGGATTAACACCTTTGTTGAAGATGTTTACATTAGGCCACGACTTCGTACCGCCACCAATCCATGCTGGTGGATTAAGATATCATGGCAACGCTCCGCTCGTGTGTAATCTATACCACGATAAGATAATCGATGCTGTTGCATACTATCAGACCGAGGTATTCGATGCGGCAGTAACGTTTGCAAACACCGAAGGGTTTATCGTGGCACCGGAGGCAGCTCATGCTGTAAAGGCAGTGATAGACGAGGCATTAAAATGCAAAAAGGAGAATACGCCTAAGACGATACTGTTTAACAACTCAGGCCACGGACATTTTGATCTATCGTCGTATGAGGCATATTTTGATGGAAGATTGGTAGATTACGAATATCCTGCCGAACTGGTCAAGCAGTCCTTGGAACATCTGCCGAAGATCCCAAAGAGCTGATTATAACTTTAAAACATTTTTAACATTTATATCTTTTATATCTTTTTTTAAATTTTTAATTTTTTGGTCGATGCTTACAACGGTGTGAATATCTCAAAAGGTATACTATGAAGATTGGTTTTCTATTAAACCCTATCGCAGGTATGGGAGGTAGTATTGGATTAAAAGGAACGGACGGAGATGCTTTGGATAGAGCGATCGATATGGGCGGGACGCCTATCGCAGCAATCAGGGCAGATATGGCGTTAAAGCGTTTGAACAATCGGCTAAGTGAGATAAAAATGAGAAAAGGCAGAGAGCTATCCATTGAATTTGTTACTTGTTCAGGCGTAATGGGAGAAGACATCCTTAAGAGGTATGATCTAGGTTACAAAGTAGTTTACAATGTTGAAAGTGAGAAGACCACGTGCGAAGATACACGTAATGCGTGCCAATGTTTTATGGACGAAAAAGTCGATCTTATACTCTTTTGTGGAGGAGACGGCACGGCGAGAGACGTTTATAGCGTTGTTAAAAAAGATCTGCCTATTTTGGGGATACCATCCGGTGTCAAGATGTACTCATCCGTCTTTGCTATAGATCCGATAGCGGCAGGCGATCTGCTTAGCAAGTTTTGTCTTGATGATAAAGGCAACGATATAATGCTAAAAGATGCGGAGGTTGTAGATATAGACGAGGAAGAGTATAGAACGAGGGGCGATATAGAGATAGATATCTTCGGATATGCAAAGACCATATACAAACCCCTTTTCGTACAAGAACGGAAAGTTGTTTTTTATGGAAGAGACGAAGAGACATGCAGACGGGATATAGCAAAATTTATCTCAGAGGTTATGCTAAATGACATAATATACATAATTGGTCCGGGAAACACCACAAAAGCCGTGGCAGACGAACTAAACGTAGAAAAAACCATGCTGGGCGTTGATATAATAAAAGATGGAAAATTAATAGGAAAAGACGTTAACGAGAAAGCTATATTGGATATCCTGGAAGAACAGGAAAGATCAAAAAGACAAGATAGTATGGCAAAGATAATTGTAAGCCCGATAGGCGCACAAGGTTTTATATTCGGAAGAGGAAACCAGCAGATCAGTTCAAAAGTGATAAGAAAGGTCGGTATAAATAATATAATCGTGATAGCAACGCCGCAAAAACTAAGAGAAACTCCTTATTTATTCGTCGATACGGGGGATAAGAATCTCGATGATGATCTGGCTGGTTATATAAGCGTTGTTAGTGGGTATATGATGGCAGAACGGAAGAAGGTAATATCTCCTCGGCTATTGTAAGACTGTCTCCATAAGGTAAGCCGTAGATCCTCCATAATCCACCTCTTTTACCGTGTAAAATCCAAACTGTTCCAGAAAAGGTCTTGATCCTTGAACCGATGTCAGACTTATTATCTTAAAATTTTTTTGCCTTGCTAACGATATAACAGATTCAAATAATGATTTTCCTACTTTCATCGACCTATATTCTGGAGATACGCAAAGATCGTGTATATAATAACAATCAAAGATCTTATGTATATCATTATCGTTCGTATCTTTGAGATCTTTGAAATTTTCGATCATAAAAAACTTTTTATCGGTTAACGGCGCTGGTATCCCTCTGATCCATGGGAACGATAATACATAAGCGATTATTATACCGTTCGTCTCGACACAAAGGCATCCTTCTTCATAAAAGGAGATTATCTCCAAAAAATTATCTTTCTCTTCTACATATCTACTATCATATGATCTAACCTGAATATCATATATTATAGACAGATCTTCCTTTCTTATTCTTCTAATAGAAAATTTGGACATTTTTAATGCAGATTTTTTAAATTCTGGGTAATCTTTGTTTTAATTGTTTTAATATTATTTAAATATCTAAAGATATTGTTAAAGATAAATAGTTGATATAATCTACCATACTCAATCCATCACTACAATCAATCTATTTGGACAGATCTCTACGCATTTCCGGCAGCAGGTACATCGGTCGTAGTTAATCCTCGTCTTCTTATTCTCTTTTTCTATC
>DUJX01000141.1 GCA_013329575.1 Halobacteria archaeon
TCTTTTCGCTCTAAATAACTTTTTAATATATCTAAGAATATATCTGGCGGTTTATTTTCCGCAAAAACGATCTCCGGAATACCGCATCGTTCTTCTCTATAAATATCCAATGATGCAAAAGACTGAGTAGCAAAAAAATCGCTTAATATCTCCTTTTCAGCGCGTTCTATTGAGATTTTTCCACTCATCAATCGTTCCAATATCTCTTTCATACCAATAGCTCGTTTAGTCGTACTAAAACTCTTATGTTGTTATACCCGAGATCTTTTAATCTCTCGACCGCTCCCTCTTCTCTATCCACGACGATAAAGATCTCTTTAATTATTCCACCAATCTGTTCTATTATATCTAATCCATGGATTAAGGTGTTTCCTGTGGTCGTGACATCTTCTACAATCAAAATATTATCTCCTTTATCCATCAATCCTTCTATAAGAGCTCTCGTGCCATAATCTTTCTCTTTTTTTCGTATTATAAGAAAAGGTTTACCTGTGGACAAGGATAAAGCAGTAGCCAACGGTACCCCCCCGAGTTCTATTCCGGCTATCTTATCATACTCTTCCGTAGTCTTTAAAGTAATCTCTTCAACAATCTTTTTAAGAATCTCTGGAGATGTCTCGAATATATATTTATCCACATAGTATCGGCTTTTTTTCCCTGATGCGAGCGTAAACTCTCCTATCTTCAGCGCGTTGGATCTCTTAATCATATCGGTTAGTTCCATGATTTAAAACCTCTAATAAAATATTACGAAGATCTTTAAAGCTAGATTAAAGTTATATATTAAATCTAAAACAAATCTTTAATTCTCAATATTAAAAAATCATAAGGGATTTATAATTGTTCCTTTTTCTTATATATGAATGTTAAAGATAATGATCGTATCGAAGCAAGATCGAGAAAATATCATAAAAGCCGAAGAGATTGGCAGATATTTCGATGATGTCGTTTACGATGTAAACACAGCCAAAAAATTAAACGCAGAGATGTGTGATTTTAAAGATTTCAAAGACGGTGTCATCATAACGTTAGGCGGGGATGGAACTTTATTGTTAGCTGCTCTCGATGCAAAAGTACCAATTTTACCCGTAAAAACAGGCGGTGTTGGCTTTCTATGCTCTTTAACTTATTCTGATTTTTTAAATCATATCGACGATCTAAAACAGGGTAATTACCAATTAAAAGAGGTTAGACGCATAGGTTGTAACGATTACCCCTCTGCATTGAACGAGGTTGTGATAACCCGGTTAGACCCGTCTAAAATTTTTGATCTCATCGTCACGATCGGCGGTATAGAATTCGAGGTAAGAGGCGACGGATTGATAATTTCAACTATGATGGGATCGACGGCGTATGCACATTCTGCTGGTGGACCGATCATTCATCCATCTCTCGATATCATCAATATGGTTCCGGTATCGCCCGTTTCTAAGAGACTTGGATCTCTTGTTCTTCCGATCGAGACAAAAATAAAAATAACTCCGTTAAAGGATGGCATTATCACAATAGATGGGCATTGGGTTCGTAATTTCAAGAAGGAGGAAGAATTTATCATAAGAGAGGGTAATAGTTTAAAATTGGTATCTTTCAATCACGAGTTGTTCTATCTCAAGTTAAAAGATTTTTTAAAAGAATGTTGTTGATCTTTTGATATTGATATTATTTTAGAGGTATAATATGAAGATATTTGGTATCATCGGAAATCCTGTAGAACATTCCCTGTCTCCTGTAATGCATAACTCTGCATTCAAATATTTAAACATCGATGCGGTTTATTTTAAATTTAAAGTAGATCTACGACGATTAAAAGATGCGATATTAGGGGCTGATTCGTTAGGATTTGGTGGGTTAAACGTAACAGTTCCTTTTAAAGAGGAAGCTATTAAATATACAATCCCCGATACTCTTGCAGAAGAGATAGGTGCTATAAACACTATCAAATTTGGTCGGACGGTAGAGGGATTTAATACCGATGCAGTAGGGGCTGTTATGGCGTTAAAAGAAGTAACCGATATTAAAGATAGTAATGTATTGATATTGGGTGCCGGTGGTGCTGCTAGGGCGGTTGCTTATGCTTTGTCATCCCAGTCTAAAAAAGTATTCATCGCAAACAGAACTTTTAAAAAAGGATTTGATCTGGCAAAGAAGGTAGGAGGAGAACCTATAAAACTTGACGAGATACCTAATATTATAAAATCTGTTGATATCGTGATAAACACTACTACTGTTGGTTTAAATGAGGATAGATCGTTGCTGTATCATAAAGACCTACATAAAGATATGGTCGTTTTTGATCTTGTATATAGCCCGGTAAAAACTAGATTGTTAAGAGAGGCTGAGATAGCTGGGGCAAAGACGTTAAATGGAATTAAAATGCTTTTGTATCAAGGCGCAGCATCTTTCGAGGTCTGGACTGGTATTAAAGCACCGCTCGATCTTATGGAAGAGGCAATCTATCACGAAATATCCTGATCTTTTAACCTATCGCTTTATATCTCTATAATTTATATAATTTACATAACGATTGCGTATACGATTGTATATCTATATGAGTATCTTAAAATGTGTAGATGTAGCAAAGATCTAAAAATCCTGATCATTGGTGGAGCAGGAGGAGTAGGCCGATTTTTGGCTAAGATTTTAAGAGATGATTTTTATGTCGCGATATACGATATAAATCCGGATAGCGATAGAATCGCAGCATCTATTGGGGTAGATTTCTCAAATTACGACAAACTAAAAGATTTTGATATAGTGATAGTATCCGTTCCGCTGAAGGTTGTCCCGGACGTTATCTCTGAAGTTAGCCTGAAGATGAAGGATGGTGCTCTTCTGCTCGATACATCCTCTGTTAAAATGGATGCGGTATCTGCTATTAAAAATGATAAAATCTATTTTATAGCGGTTCATCCTTTGTTTGCACCAACGGCACAGGATTTTAAGGGACAGGTCGTCACTTTGACGCCAGTTAAAGAAAATGGATGGTTAAATAAAGTAAAAACGTTTTTAGAAGGACAGGGTGCCCACGTTGAAATTATAAGCAGCGAAGAACATGATTATATAATGTCGATCGTCCAGTCTTTGACTCACTGGGTAATAATCTCGTTTGGTGTTACCCTAAAAGAGATCGGGTTTGATATTAACAGATCGAGAAGGTTTGCAACGCCGATTTATGAAGTAATGCTCGATATAACGGCTAGGATCCTTGCCCAAGATCCGAATTTGTATGCATATATCCAGAAAAATCCATTCGCGATGGATGTTAGAGAAAAATTTTTGGAAGTATCTCAACGGCTGAACGATGCTATACTTTCCGGTGATCTAGATTATTTTATATCGATGATGACGAGTGCGTCAACAAAGTTTGGAGATGCAGAAAAATCGATACAAAAGTCTGAAAAAGTTCTTAAAAGCAGAATACTTGAGATAGAGGACATAAAAATCGGTGAAGAAGTGGCTTTCGAGCATATTTATTCTAAAAAGATTCATTATGGCATTGTTGAAAAAATATCTCCGATCGATCTCGTGTTAAAGGATAAAAATAGTTCAAAAAAGACGAGGCTTAAAGTAGAGAATATACGGCTATTATCCGATCGAGAATTAAAGGAATGGAGACTAAAAAATTTAAAGATGGTCAAAAGGGATATATCCGTCCAGTTTGAAGATTTTGATAAAATCTCTCCCG
>DUJX01000153.1:0-1629 GCA_013329575.1 Halobacteria archaeon
CTTGGGCACGCCGGGCGTGAGCTGTACACTGCTGAACACGAGTTGCCCGCCCCTAGCAACCATCATCTGTGTCATCTCGTATGTAAACATCTGCATTAACTGTTTAATCTCAATATAATCTAATTTTTCAAAATAAGGCGCCAGAAAAGTTAAAAAATTATAAAACCCTTGACCACCTGCAAAATTAGTCTGTGCACTGCCTAATGCCTTTACCGCATGCAAGACGGCTACTTCAGGCCTTTTAGCCGGACCCGCAACAGAAGATTTCGTCCCGACACCGTCAGGCATAAGTCCATAGTATAAAAAGTATCTTAAGTCCCAGTCCTGGCAGAAAGCTCTTGTCCCGAAATATTCAAGGTCGTGGATATGGATATCTCCGCTTAAATGGAGATCTGCCAAATCTTGCGAAAGAGAAAGTAGATACTGTTCTTTGCAGATCTTATCGGCCTTCTTTTTATGCGAAGTTTCCGCATTGTTCTGCAGATTGGCATTCTCTTTTGCTTCAAACCCGTTGCCGCAGTCTATCTTATGAGCATCATAGATAGGTATTCCGACTCTCGTCAATATGTTTCTCCAATCGGCCCGTCCTCTTTCGAGAAGAATAATATTGACGATCTCCCGGATCAATGGCCCGCTTAAAAATTTAAGATGCATCTTTCTAATTCGTCTCTCTGCTTCTATAGCTATCTCTTCCGCTTCTTCTATGCTACACGACTCAATCCCATAAAATTCCTCGGCTAGTTTTGTCTCTCGTATTAATTGATCTACTATATTCTTTCTATCCCATTTAAGAATATGACCATCGGTAGTTCTAACATTAGGGATAGGATCGTCCTTTTCAATATCCGACTTATCAAATTTAAAAGAAGATCTCATTTCAATACACCTTTTAATCAGAGATTATTATAAATATAATATAACATAATACTTTAAATAAATAATTATTAAAATCAAAGATTTATCAAGTTTTTGATATCGATTTTATTTTTTCTATTATCGCTCTGGAAATGTTGTTATCATCTCTCTTATCAAAGATTTGATCATGCATATAATATCTGTCATCGATAAACAAGACAGGCGCTACATTCGTATATATTTCATTCATCAGAAGATCCGTCTTTGTTTCAGGATCTTCCATCGATGACTCTTCGAAGGATACTCCCAAAGATCTCATCTTATTTTTGAGAATATTACATTTGGGACAGTCTGGCAATGTAAATATCTTGACAACCATCACTATCATTCCTTTAAACAAAGATTACAAATCGATAAATTCGTAAATCCAAACCAACGTCTTTAATGTAACGAGGATCTATGCTAACATCGAATCTACCACGATATATTCTTTTATCGATCTAACGGCTTTAAATGGAATTAAAATCAAATCTCCATCCATTCTATACTTTTTTGTATTCAGAGATTTGTCGGGTTGAACGACAAGGTCTATTATATCGCCGGTATCTAAATCTACTGTAAGGTTATAAAGCAGCCCGATCTTCCTTCCATCTTGGCTAACAATCTCTTTATTAGAGAGAGATTTTGCAAACACAATCATTTTTTAATCTCCTTTTTGTATTCTTTTTGTATTAATCTCGTTAATTTTTATTTTTTTATTGAAGTATATGCTAA
>DUJX01000153.1:1641-2976 GCA_013329575.1 Halobacteria archaeon
TTTCTCCTTAAAAATTTATCGATATCCGACATATAAAGATGCATCTTCTCTACTAATTCCGCTTCTAAATTTCTTCTCGATTTGTAGATAATAATTCATAGCCGAGTCATCAATACTTGGTTTTATTCTATCTAAAATAGCCAAGAAATGGCGTTTTTCAACTTTTTTAGATCGTACATCATCTTTATTTGCGAGTGCTTCTCTTATCACCAGCATAGCCGCCTCTCTACATATGAGTTCTATATCAGATCCGACATAATTTTCAGTATATTCTGCAAGTTCATCCAGATCTACATCTTTTGCAAGCGGCATTTTTTTTGTATGTATATTAAATATCTCTTTTCTTGCTGCCTTATCCGGTACTCCAATAAGGATAGATCGGTCAAACCTTCCAGGTCTCAAAAGAGCAGGATCTATAAGATGTGGCATATTGGTAGCAGCAATAACTACAACGTTCTCCATCTTCTCCATTCCGTCCAGTTCGGTCAATAGTTGATTTACTATTCGTTCAGATACTCTGCTATCCATACTCATTCCACGTACTGGTGCTATGGCATCTATCTCATCAAAAAAGATAACACTGGGAGCAACCTGTCTCGCTTTTTTAAAGATCTCCCGAATAGCCTTTTCACTCTCACCAACCCATTTAGACAGCAATTCGGGACCTTTTATACATATAAAATTAGTTCCAGACTCTGTAGCAACGGCTTTGGCAAGCAAAGTTTTACCCGTTCCTGGTGGACCGTATAAAAAGATATTCTTAATCGGTTTTATACCCATATGTTCAAATACTTCTGGATTGTTCAGAGGAAGCTCTACTGCCTCTTTAATCTCCATTTTTGCGATATCCAACCCGCCAACATCGTCCCATTTTACGTTAGGGATCTCGATTATTATCTCACGTAGCGCGCTCGGTTCTACCTCCTTTAATGCCTCTTTTATATCGTCTATAGTAATCTTCATGCTATCCAATATATTTGAAGATATCTCTTTATCATCAAGGTTCATCTGTGGCAAATACCGTCTTAAAGCGATCATTGCTGCTTCTTTTACCATTGCTTGTATATCGGCACCCACAAATCCGTACATTTGATCGGCTATAATATCCAAGTTTATATCTTCATCCAAAGGCATTTTTTTTGTATGTATCTTTAAAATCTCTTTTCTTCCTCTTTTATCCGGCACACCAATCTCGATCTCTCTATCAAATCGTCCCGGTCTTCTCAATGCAGGATCTATTGCTCGTATCCTATTAGTTGCACCTATGACTATGACGTTACCCCGGTCCTCGAGACCATCCAACAGGCTTAACAATTGAGCAACAACTCTATGCTC
>DUJX01000049.1 GCA_013329575.1 Halobacteria archaeon
ATAATATTGAATAATGTTCAAAATAATACGATTTAAAGACGTTTTAAGGGTAGAGTGGTTTTAATAATGACGATATTAACAATTGTTTATAATGACCAGACGAACTATTATGGAGGAAACATAAAAGCCGATAAAGGATTGTCCTATTTCATAGACGGAGAAAATTTACTATTTGATACGGGAAAAAATGGCAAAATATTGCTAGATAATATGGACGCGTTGGGTGTAGATGTAAACAGCATTAAAAAGATTGTAATATCACATGATCATGATGATCATACAGGTGGTCTCTTTGATCTACTTGAACTCAACCCTAATATAGACGTTTACGGATTAAGCTCTTTTTCATCCGAATTGCTTAAAAATATTGAAAAAATGGCCAATCTTATCACGATAGAAGAACCTACTTATATAAGCGAGAAGATTTTCACTACCGGCCCGCTCGGTACATCGATAAAAGAGCAATCTTTAGCTATAAAGACGGATGAAGGATTTCTGATCTTAACCGGTTGTGCCCATCCGAGCATATCTCAAATATTTAAGGTCGTATCCAAAAAAGGGAGCATATTTGGTGTGATTGGTGGAATTCATTCTCCAAACGAGACAGATTTATTCCTTTTGAAAAATCTTCCTTTTTTAGCACCGATGCACTGTACGCCTATAAATGAGATTGAAAAAATCTCGTCAAACATTAAAAAAATAGGTGTAGGTAACGTTATCTTTTTATAATAGATTATAAGGCGATTGACGTTAATATTTGTGATCAAAAAGTATAAAGTATAGTATAAAGTAATAATATACTCATACTTTTAGATTATTCAGATTCAGGTATTTTCTAGTTGACTATTGTTATAATACCTGAATAATCCGTCTTTGTATAGGATCCTTTTATCTGTACCATATATTCCCCGCTGTAAGGAACGATATATTGATAATGTCGTCCATTATAAACAGATATCCATCTCGGATAAAGATCGTTCTGTGCAGACATTCTATCGAGTATCCTTATCTTTGCACTATCTTCATAGGTTTCTGGTTGGTCTAATTCAATGGTAACGGCCGCTCCTTTTCTTAAATATCCTAAATTATAAAAGTCTATCTTATCCGAGCTGACCTCGCCCTGAATGTATAGATTAACCGTAGAATACACACTTTTTTGTCCGATTTTGTCTATTTCTGCCGCATTTATACTAAAATCCGTATAATTGATAAATTCTAGAGATATTACATTTACAGACTGAAGAGTAAGAACCATCGAAGAGATTATCAAAAGGCATCCTACGTATTTTAAAAGATTTTTTATCATTTATATTCCTCATTCATTCTTATAGATTGTACGTAACGATGCTATTTAAAATATACCTCTAACGATCAAACAAGAGAAATGTATTAATATACCTTTTTTGTATCGGTAAGTAAGTAAAATATAAATAAGAGTATACTTTTCATAGACATAGGGAGAGGGGAAATGGTTATAGAGATTCTAAAGGAGATCAAAGATAAAGAGGAGGATTCTGCTAAACGGATAAAAAATGCCGAAGAAGATGCAAAAAAGCGGATAAGCGATGCAGAAAAAAATGCCGATCTTTTCTATAAAGAGGTTGTCTCTAACGCAGAGGAAGAGGCTAACGCCGAGATAGAACAGGCAAGACGCAGCGCAGAAAAGGACGCGGAGAAGATATTATCCCAAAGCCAGAGAGATATCGCACGGTTGAAAGAGGTATCACAGCCAAAAATCGATGAGGCAGTAGATTATGTTATAGATTTCTTATTTAGGTGATTTTATGTCAAGACCGGTTAAAATGAAGAAGATTCATCTGATATCAACGGATGAATACAAGGATCGGGTTATCAGGGGTTTGCATCGGCAAGGTGTCCTCGAGATAAGGGATATAAGCGAAAGGCTGGATGATGAGGTATGGAGTTCTATTCTGATAAGACATCCGGTAGATCCTACTTTAAACGAGATTAGCAGCAGAGTCGGACTAATAAATAAAATATTGGATAATTTTGAATCTGTTAATCCAAAAGAAGAGGACGGTTTTTTTAAAAAATTGTTTAATCCATCGCCGCCAAAATTAGTAAGGATGCCTGATCTGCATGGGGACGCTTTATTAACTGAGACCGATACGATACTGCAGCAGGTTAAAGATGAGATAGATGACCCGTTAGAAAAGATAAGCGAGATTAACAAGAGGATAGACGATATAAACAAGTTTGTTCAAGAGATAAACAGAATTACTTTTTTTGATATCGATTTTGGGTTATTATCCGATCGAATATATACGTCATCGCTCATCGGTACTGTTCCTGAAGATTCGATGGATAAGCTGATCAGCGATATAGAAAAGGTAACAGACAAGGTATTCATCCATAAGGAGAAGGTTCCAGATCGCAACGAGTTTGTTCTTGTAGTCGTATGTTTGAAAGAAAATTTCGACGAGATATTGAACATCTTAAGACGGGGTAGATTCGAAAGAATACATACAGAATTTAACGGAAAAACCATGGAAGGGAGGCCATCCGATATATTAAACAGGCTTGAGGGCGAGAAAGAGGAGTTAAACAATAAAAAGCAGGAATACCAGAAGATAATCATAGATGCGTCTAATAGATATCGGGATGATCTAGAGGCATATTTAGAACTTTTATATTTAGAACGGGATAGACGAGACGTTAAATCTAATTTTGCAAAGACGGAGAAGACATTTTTAGTGGAAGGATGGATACCAGCATCCAACGTCGATCAATTCGAGAAAAAATTAACCAATATCACGGATGGGAGGGTCTATATTGCTATTTCCGATCCAGATCCGTCCGAGATAGATGATGTACCAGTCAAATTAAACAACAAATGGATATTTAAGAACTACGAACTTATATCAAATTTATATTCTGTTCCAAAATACAACAGTTATGATCCAACGCCGATTCTGGCGATAGGTTTCATGCTCTTCTTTTCGATAATGCTTACAGATGCTATGTACGGAGTCATAAACTTGATACTCGGTATCTTGCTTTTAAGAGGCGGTGGGAAGTATAACACCGTATATAGAGATTTTGGAGTTATATTTATTAGCAGCGGGATCGTGTCAGTGATTATAGGTGCTATTACGGGAGGATGGTTTGGGGATCTGTTTGTAGAATATTTCGGTTGGACTTGGCTTAATTCTATCTTGCTATTCGGGTCTATCGGATGGGACGGTCTGCTTCCGGCGATTACTGGACAGCCGGGTACTATCATTTTCTTGGTATCCGCTATACTTATCGGGGTTCTTCACATAGATGTAGGTGTTATTATCAATATAATTGAGAAATTTAGGATAGGAAATGTTAAAGATGCTCTTTTAGGAGATTTTTGGTTTATTTTGGCTCAAGTGGCTATTGTGTTGCTCTTGATTGATATGTCTGCATATATGTATGCTGTCATTGCTTTATGTATTGTTTGTCTGGTCTTGCTTTTCTGGGGGCACAAGGCTATGTTTATCTTCCAAATAACAGGTATGCTCGGTGATACTTTATCTTACGTCAGGTTGATGGCATTGGGTCTATGTACGTACGGGATGGCTCTGGCATTCAACGCTTTGGCTTATCTGGCTGGTGGATCGAGTGGTGTTGGAATAATCATCACGGTTCTTATTCTTATAGTAGGACATTTGCTCAATTGGGCAATACAAACGCTCGGTGGATTCGTACATACAATGCGATTACACTTTGTAGAATTTTTTGGCAAGTTTTATGATAGAGGAGGTATCGA
>DUJX01000149.1 GCA_013329575.1 Halobacteria archaeon
CCCCCTCTTCTGGATTCATCGTCCCGATCAATATAAACTTTGCCGGATGTGCAACAGAGACCCCTTCTCTTTCTACCACGTTCACGCCCATTGCAGCAGCATCTAAGAGAACATTTGCAATATAATCATCCAACAGATTGACCTCGTCTATGTATAATATTCCCCTGTTTGCAGCCGCAAGTATTCCCGGTTCAAGAGCTTTTATCCCCTCTTTTATAGCTTTTTCAACGTTCAAAGATCCTACGACTCGATCTTCAGTAGCTCCGAGTGGAAGATCTTTGACTATCACTTTTCGCCGCACAACCTCCAATTTTTCGTTATTATTCGCCTTGCTATAACAGATATCGCACATCTCGTGCTCGTCGTACGGATTACAATTGAACGGGCAGCCTTTGACCACGTCGATGTCCGGCAACAGTTCTGCCAAAGACCTAACCGCAGTAGATTTTGCCGTCCCTTTCTCTCCGCGTATCAAGACACCGCCGATCTTTGGATTGATTGCATTCCATATTAGCGTCTTCTTCATCTTCTCCTGCCCAACAATAGCAGTAAAAGGCAGTATCATCCTTTTTATATGATGCGTCATTTTAATCTCCTCTTTTTTCCCTTCTTATTTTAGTTCTTTATCCAAGAATTCTCTCCATAATCTTGATCTTTCTTCGCCTCTCAAACCTAACAACCTTTTTTCATCCATCTTATCTCTTATTTCTCCTTTCAAAGGTTTTCCTATGTTATCGCCCCTATCTTCTACCCAACCCTCAACTTCTAAGTATAACTCTTTAAGTTTTTCCATCCGTTCTTCCGTTGCATTCCAGTATCCCCTCTTTTCCGCCTCAAAAAGGCGATCTATTATCTCTTTCGTCGCCCAAGGGTTGGCTTCTTCAATCTTCTTTCTCGTCTCCTCATCGAATACGTACCGGTCGCATACCTCGTCCCATACCCAATCTGCCACTTTACCCGTCGTTGCTGCAAACCCCATAATATTATCAACCCTGTCAGATATGTTCAACGCCCCGTCGTAACCATGTTTTAACATCTCATCTATCCATTTTGGATTCAAGGTTCTTGTCCTCGATCCCCGCTCAATCGCATCTTTCACATCCTCTGTTTTGATAATCTCCTTTGTTGTATCCGTGATATACATCTCTGGCCTTTGACCGGATAATTTTTTTACAGCCGTGGCAAAACCACCCGTAAATTCATAATAATGATCCAAATCGGTTATCTCAAAATCGGTAAAATCTCTTACCTGCGAGACTACCTCTACTTTTGAAGCATGGAACTCGAACGCCTTTTTTAAATCTTCAGCATGGATATTCTTTCCATACGCATGCTTCATTGCAAATAAATACTCGTCTGCAAGATCGTCTTCTGAATCCCACTCCGATGAATCGATGAACATCGGAAGTATCGTTCCATAATCTCCATTTGCAGGACCGAACGTCCGTATATGGGCAAGGTCCGGATCGATCCCGATCTCTCTCGCTTTCTCTTTTAATTCTTCTGTATGTCTTGCAACAAGGTTTTTATCACGAGATTCATCGAGTTCGGATACCATCTTGAACGCTTTATCTAGTAATTCTAAAAGATGAGGGAACATATCCCTGAACATTCCACAGATGTTTATCGTAACATCTATCCTCGGTCTTCCTAACTCTTCGAGAGATATGAGCCTAAGATCTGAGAAGTAACCCCAGCCGCATCGCTTATCCGTCAAAGAAGAGACGATCTCGACGCCTATCAATCGTAGAATCTCACCTATCGTCTCACCTTCTGTGTTAGATGTCTCAAATCCCCATAAGACGATACCTATGCTCTCAGGATATCTTCCGTTCTCATCTAAATATTTTCTCACCACCTCTTCAGCGATTCGGACACCTCTCTCATAAGCAGCAGCGGTAGGGACCTTTGTAGCATCAAACTGATATATGTTTCTTCCTGTTGGAAGTACTTCAGGCGATCTCACCATGTCCCCACCCTTGCACGGAAGGATGAACCCAGCATCGAGTGCGTTTAGGATACTGTTAACCTCATCAGAAGACTCTATCCTATTTATAAGATCCAATGCGGATAAAAGTGTCGTCTTTATATCTTTTTTTACGTTTATATCCTTGATGGCGAGATCATCGATCACATAGTTTACATCTCTATCTTTAAGAAGATCTCGTACAATACCTTTCACATCATCTTCTATACCATCAAGAATCTGGACATAATTCTTATCCGATCCGTTAGGCTTTTCTGATGGATGTTTGAGCATCGTCTCATAGTCGTATCCTTTATTCTCAGAAAGAACTCTGTGCATCGATTTTACGTCTCCTCTATCATATCTTAATACGAGCGTCACGTATTCTACGATCTCATCATCGTCCAAGTTTTCACCGAGTATATGCAGCCCTTTAGGAATTATAGACCTCTTCATCTCGTATATCTTTTCGTGTATATCCTCCACAGATCCTTCAAGATGGACATCTTCCGCCTGCTCCATTAGCATTTCATAAACTATCTCTGCTCTCTGTGGATCGCTCGTCAAAGCCCTATAATACTCGTTGATAAGATCTTCAAGTTCGGCATACTCGTAATACACATCCGAGATCGTATATGCAGGGGATGCGTGACTGATCATAAGTGCGTAGCTTCTTCTTTTTGCAATAGTAGCCTCAGCCGCATCATCCACCATATAAAGATAAATGTGCGGAATATCTCCACTCAACACATCTGGAAAACAGTCTTTTGACATACCGACTTCTTTTCCTTCCCGAAATTCTAAAAGTCCGTGGGTTCCAAAATGGATGAGTGCATCAAACTCTTCATCTATCCATTTATAAAATGCCAAAAATTGATGGTGAGGCGCGGTGGTCTTATCATGATACGCTGTTATAATCTCGTCTATCTTATCAGGCGAGACGATCGATGGTTGCGGTCCGATAAAGACGTTACCTAGTCTCACACCAGGCACGAGTAATTTTTTGTTATACGTCATGATATCTCCTGGTGGATCTCCGTAAGAGTCAAGGATCTTTTCTCTCGGTCTTTCTGGTATATCGTTCAGCCATGATAGATACTTCTCGATCGGTATATTAGTGGCATACTCGGCGGTCTCTTTTACCCGATCGGCAGTATTGACCTGTACGTTATCTAAGAACATGTTTAGCAGATCTTCCTTCGTCTCAGGCAGATCGACGGTATAACCCTCTTTTTTCATACCTTCAAGCATCTTGAATAGACTCTCGAAGACATCAAGGTAGCCTGCTCCTCCACCTAAATTTCCCTCACCTGGCGGATAGTTGTATATCACTATTGCAACTTTTTTATCCGCATTATCCTTTTTTTTAAGGTTTATCCATCTTACTGCCCTTCTGCAGACTTTAACAACCCGGTCCTCAATGGGCACCGCTATTGAATATTTGATATCCAGATCGCTGTCTCGGCTCTTTTTTAACGCCATTATCGGTATAGGTTCGATCACACCATCGAGTTCAGGAGCCATAACCGCGCAGGTTATATCCATAGGCGCTATAAAGTCTGATCTTTCCCATACATCTATGGTCGTGAAGACCATTCCAAAAGGGGCTAAAACAGGGACGTTCAACCTTTTAAGAACCTTAAAGAGTTCTTCCGGGCCTCCCCACAACGGCCCTCCTGTCATACGATGGTATGCTCCAGGCCATATAAAGAGGTCTATCCGGGGTTTACCATCTTTAAAGAAGAACCGTTCCATTATATTATGAAAAGCAAAAGATCTATTCATAACGACACAGATAACGTTTGCAGATCTTTCAAGATCTCTTATCAAGAGATCGACAGTCGGACGGTACATCTCGTAAAACTGGGTGCCGTAGAAGATCATACCTACGGTCGAATCTTTATCTAGCCCTCTCCATTCCGCATAGTCGTCGAGATTATAAAAAAATTTGTCTGCATCTGGATGGTATATCGCATCATCTTTCATCAATATCGGCGGCTCGATCTTAACATCCGTCTTCAAATTTCCGTATTCTTTGGCTAAAAGCAGCAAGAAATTTTTCATGTTCTCTTTGGATGAAGACCAGAAATAATAGTTGATCAAGAACATGTTCTTATAATCTTTAAAAATACCTCTTTTCGGTAGATAATCAAACATAGGGCTTATCTTCCAGATTGTATCGATAAACTTCTGTGGATCTTTTATCGATGTCATATCAAACCTGTCGAGTATCGCATCGATATCTATATCATTATCAAAGAGTTTAACGAGGATCTTCAATATACTTCTGAAAAATTTCGAATTCAATAATTTTTTAGATGTATTATCCGACTCAAATTTACTAATAAGGCTATCTGACCTGATAGATCCCATCCTTATAAGTATCCCATCCATTGATGATGCATAATAGGTACCAAAACTCATAGATGGGGGGATCGTCAAGACCGTATTTTCTATTCCAGATAGAGTATCCCTGATAATCTGGCTTAATCTATCGCCCCCTCTACCATCTATGAACACAATATGGCTGGTAATTAGATCATCCTTAAAATCATTAGTTATACTTCCTTCTTCTACCTCATTCGTGCTGTATAGCTTTAAATCGATAATCTCGCCATAATCCTTGTTTATATCCTTGATCGCATCTATTAGTTCGGAAAAACCTAAGAACGAGACATAGGTTATCTTTGTTGTACCATCGTTATTCATTTTAGCCTCTCGTTACCTTTCGGTTTTATAAGCGAGATACATAATCCTCCATCATGACTGATCAGTCCAACCTCGACCTCGAAGACGTCTTCTATAATTTCAGGTGTCAATACAGCGGTGGTCTCACCAATCGTATATATGATCCCGTCTTTCATCATCGCTACCCGGTCAGCATACTTCAATGCGAGATTGAGATCGTGTATTGCCATGATCACTCTTAAATTACTCACAGATACCAGATTCTTGATAATATCCATAACCTCCAGCTGATGTTTTATATCAAGGTTGGACGTAGGCTCATCCATCAGAACAAAATCCGGCTCTTGTGCCAGAAGGCGGGCAATAAGAACTTTTTGTTGTTGTCCACTGCTGAGCTCGCTATAATTACGCATTGCCAGATCATCCAGACCGAGTAAATGCAGAATTTTTACGACCTTATCGATATTATCTTCTCTGCCAAGCCATGAAAGGTGGGGTGTCCGGCCTGCAAATACTATATCAAATACGGTGGCATGTATAAAATTAAATGATTGGGAGACGTATCCGATGAATTTTGCCACCTCTCTTCGTTCAATAGACCATATATCCACCCCATTCAACATTACTTTTCCTTTCACCGGTTTTAAAATCCTATCGATGCAACGGAGCAAAGTCGTTTTCCCAGCACCATTCGGGCCTACTATCCCCAAAATTTCGGGTGAATCCACCTTAAATGATACATTTTTTAATACATTATGATCTTTATATTTAAAATCTAAATCTTCTACTTCCAACTTGGAATATCTCTCTTTCTGTGGTAAGATTAACTTTTGATCCATTTTTAACATCATAGCCACCCCAGTCTTTCTTTCCTTATAGCCAGATAGAGAAGTACCGGTCCTCCGAGAAACATAGATAAGATACCTGCAGGCAGTATCATCGGAGCCATTACCGTCCTGCCTAATCCGTCAAGCATTAATACCAAAGACGCACCTATAAATGCAGCAGAAGGCAACAAAAACCGATTATCGTTGCCAATAACCGGCCTGCATAAGAAGGGAGCAACCAATCCAATAAAAGGTATCATACTCGCAAAAGACACAATGATAGCAACTATAAACGAAGATATACACAAAGAGACTAATTTTATCCGGTCTACCTCTATACCGAGGGTTTTTGCGGTAGTATCTCCCAGACTGATCATGTTTATATCCCATGCTATAAACATCAAGACTAAAAGACAGATGATCATAACGATAGACATAATTAGGATATTACTCCATGGAACCGCTTTTATACTACCAAAACCGCCCATGATAGACAAGGGTAACAATGTAAATACCAGTGCGATGCCGATTAAGACCATCGTCTCCGGACCGACTTCTTTGTATCTTGAAAGGTAGTAGTAAAATATAAAAGGCGAGAATGCAAAGAGAAAAGACAACAAGACCGTGAGAGAGATGCCAAGACCGAAAGAATTTCCTATAACCACACCAACCGTAGCCATAGAGAATATTCCGAGAGTAAAAGGCGATGCGAATCTGTT
>DUJX01000071.1 GCA_013329575.1 Halobacteria archaeon
GAATGTCCTGAAAAATCTGGAATACATATATGGGGCGATCAAATGCTTGTAGAGGTCGTAGATCCAAAGACAGGTGATGTATTGGAACTTGGGGATGAGGGGGAGTTAGTAGTTACCACTCTACAGAAGGAGGCTTTACCGTTAATAAGATATAGAACGGGCGATATCACGGCACTTAATGAAGATCCATGCGAATGTGGACGGTCTCATCCGAGAATAGCCAAAATCAGAGGACGAGCCGATGATATGTTGATAATACGAGGGATAAACGTCTTTCCGTCTCAGATAGAATACGTGCTCATGCAGTTGAAAGAGGTCGGTAAACATTTTCAGATAGTAGTAGAGCGGGATGGCGCACTCGATAAGATGACCGTTAGGGTAGAGGTGAACGCTGGCGCATTCAGCGATAAGATAAACGATGTGATAGATTTAAAAAACCGCATAAAAGACAGACTTAAACATTTTTTAAATATAAGCGCCGAGGTAGAGCTACTGGAACCAGGTAGTCTTCCTAGGTATGAAGGAAAAGCAAAAAGGATTATTGATAAGAGAGAGTTTTAAGAGATCTTTGATTTTTGAAGTATTTTTGAAATAGTATATTGATTTTGGATGAGTTGGATAGGTGATGATCGAGATGAGAAGATATGCAATAAAACAGATATCCGTGTTTTTAGAGAACAAGCCAGGACGGTTGGCAAGATTGGCAGAGGCGATAATCGATGCGGATGTGAATATACTTGCTTTAAACATCGCTGAAGCGGGAGATTTTGGAATAGTTCGGATGTTGGTTAACAACCCAAAGATTGCATATGAAGAATTGCAAAAAAAAGGATTCACGGTCTCTAGTATCGACGTGATCGGGATTAAGATAAAAAACGAGCCTGGAGTACTGCACAAAATCGCAAAAGTGCTGGGTGATGCAAACATCAATATAGACTATGCTTATGCATACTCTGGTAATTCTGACGCGTACTTAATATTAAGAGTAAGCAATTTAAACGAGGCTATAAGCAATATAGAAAAAATAGGGTTGGAACTGATGGACGAGTCTGTTTTTGGGTAATAATATAGCGATATAAAATGTGAGATATGGATGAGGATTAAGATAAAAGTTATTCCAAATGCAGATAAAGATGAAGTAATTGAAGAAGATGGTATCTTGGTTGTAAAGACAAAAAACCCGCCCATTAAAGACAAGGCTAACAGAGCAGTAATAAAATTATTGACCAAGCGTTTTAATGCGAGAGTAAAGATTGTATCAGGCCATAAAAATAAAGAGAAATGGATAGAGGTNNTTTTTTATAAAAGCCGATGATGAGAAAGATTATATTTTAATCCGTCCTTTTGATCATCGATGCGTATAACGTTTAAGATCTCTTCGGATAAAGGCAAGATCGAGGTTCCATTAGACTATAATCATCCGATACAGAGCCTACTCTATCACAACATATCCCCGGAACTCGCCTCTTTCTTACACGATAAAGGTTTTTCATACGAACGCAGAAGTTTCAAGATGTTCACATTCTCTCGGCTTATTGGCCGGTATGATATAAACGATGGCAGAATAATTTTTGAAACGCCTGTTAAACTCATAGTATCGAGCCCTATCGATCAATTTGTCAGTGAATTGGCAAATATGATACTTAGAAAGGGTGAACTTAGCTTATGTGGCAAGAAAGTATACGTAGAAGAGATAATCGTTCATCAAGAGCCCGATATAAAAAGCACGATAAAGATACGAACGATGACGCCCATTGTTGCATATAGCACGCTTATTACTACAGATAAAAAGAAAAAGACATACTACTACAATCCAATCGAGAGAGAGTTCTCTGAGATATTGGATAAAAATTTAAGAAAGAAGTACGAGGCGTTCTATGGTAAGAATCCTCCTAAAACGAGTAAATTATCTATAAAACCACTCGGTAGGTTCGGCGAGAAGATATACAGAGATAATGTGATAAAAGGGTATATGGGACGATTCATACTTGAAGGTGATGATAAACTCATCAAACTGGCATACGACTGCGGTCTCGGATCAAAGAATTTTCAGGGTTTTGGAATGTTCGATCTTTTGTAAAAATAGTTTGGTCTCTTTACAATTTTAAAATTTAAAAAGAATAATTAATTTTATCTTAACATCAGATAGACAATACTATAATGAGAGAGAGGCTTTACATATTCTCGGACGGTGAGCTGAAAAGACAGGATAATACACTCTATTTTGAGGGGGACGATAAGAAAAAATTCTTACCCGTAGAGCATATATCAGAACTCTTGATATTCGGTGAGGTTACGATAAACAAAAAGCTCATTGAATTTTTATCTCAGAACGAGATAATCCTCCACTTTTTTAACTATTACGGATACTACGTCGGGACCTATTATCCGAGGGAACACTACAACTCGGGTTATATGATCTTGAAACAGGCAGAACATTACTCTAACAATGAGAAACGGATAGTCTTGGCGAGAAAATTTGTTGATGGGGGGTGTTCTAACATGCTTAGAGTTTTGGGATACTATAATTCGAGAGGAGTTTTGCTTGATAACGAGATAGATGCGATAAAAAAGCTAAAAGATCTGATAGCAAATCAGCAACAAATCGATGAATTGATAGCGATCGAAGGGACGATAAGATCAACATACTACGAGACTTTCAACAAGATAATAAATAGAGATGATTTCTCTTTCGACGTACGAAGCAGAAGACCTCCAAAAAGCAGGATTAACGCTCTTATAAGCTTTGGCAACTCGCTCTGTTATATTGCCTGTCTAAGCAAGATCTATCAGACACATTTAGATCCGAGAATCGGTTTTCTACATACAACAAACTTCAGACGGTTTACTCTTAATTTAGACGTCGCCGAGATATTTAAACCTATTATCGTTGACAGATGTATCTTTACTTTGATCAATAAGGAGATGCTTAAAGAGAACCATTTCATAAAAGAATTCGATAAACCCTATCTCAATGAGAAAGGACGGGCAATATTTGTAAAGGAGTTTGAAGAGATATTAAAATCAACAATAAAGCACGATAAATTGAA
>DUJX01000008.1:0-1706 GCA_013329575.1 Halobacteria archaeon
TTTCTCCATCTAATCACCTCATATAAATTATATAAATTATAATCCAGTATTAAAACCGAGTTTATGCCAAAATCTATCTTTCTATCTTTTAAACCAAGTTTCAACGCTGAAACCTGCATATGTTAACATCTATCTCTTTAACATCCTTTCTATGGAACTCAAACGTTCTTTTTATCGGAAATCTTATCTTTCGCATCTCGAAACTACTACATATATCTACTGCATAATTGTTTATAAATTCTTCTGTAACCCCATTATGCATTGAGTATACAACATCAGCAAGTTTTAATGACTTATTTAAGAATTCTATATCTTTATGAAATTTAAACGGTGGGTTCATCAATACAGTATCTACCTGTAGATCATTCTTATCAATATCTGCTATATCCATACAGATAAACTCTATATCGCAACCATACTTGCTCGCATTTTTTCGTGCAATCTCTAATGCTTCCTCATCGATATCGATGNNCTACCTTCTCTGCGCCTAAAATTTTTGCACCGATTGCAAAAATACCTGTTCCGCATCCGAGATCGCATACTGACCCGTTTAAATCATTATTTAACATCGCATAAGTCAAAAATTCTGCAGCTATGTTGGACGGAGTTATATACTGTTCCAAATGTGCTTTAGGATGTGAAAACTTTTCTAATCCTTCTAAAAAAATTTCTAATCTTTTCTTCTTCATTTTTAAATTTTTAAATAACCGATATATTAAAAAATCGGATAAATATCTTCCATTCTTATCTCATCCATCTTATATTCATCGGTAATCTTATCCTGTAAGATCATATCAAATTCTATCGGAGTCAAGATCGGTTTATTGAACGATACATAGTCATCTATCGCAATCCTAGGACAAGCAGTGTTTACAAGAATATCTACTTTTAATCCGATTGATTCGGGACGTATTAAATTTGTATATATGAGATACGTCTTGTATCCTTTACCTAACGTCTCTTTATATAATTTCTGTGCTAAATCAAATCGATTTTGCCCTATTTTACTACTTACAAGTATGCCCACTGATTTAAATCCCATAGCCTTAGATATGACTGCATATCTCTGCTTTAGCAATTTTTCCACTGTTATTTCTTCTATATCTTGCATTAACGGGTCTATTCTGATTACTCTCTTTTGTGTTGCAATCTTTATACCGATCGGATGAAAACTTCCGCTTCCTAAAAAGATCACTTCTTCTTCAAACCCTTTTGCGGCTGAAAAATTGCATCCTAAGACCATTCCACTACCTTTAATCCGTGAGTCTCCTTTGCTGATCGAGCATGTTATACCGTTATGCTCATAAAAATCTCGAACATACTCTAAATAGTCTATATATTGAGGGGTAGTTACCAAAGATATCTTATCTGAGACGATGTAAAAAAGCGATTTTTTAAGCAGATCGTCCAGGATACCTTCGTCCAGTATGATTTTAACGGGTATATACTCTACCTTATCTATCTCGAACATTCGCGTATGCCCAAAATGAAATAAGATATCCACTCTCTTTAAAAGATCAAGGTCTATATCACAACTGCCAAACGATGAATTGCCCGATAATATGACCAGAATGTCTCTTTCATCTTCCAACCGATCTTTTACATCCTGCGAAAAACGTACTAAACCGTCTGGAAACTGTAAACCTACCACTTTTGCCTTTTTTCCGTCGATCAAACCAATGATCTCGTCCAGATCTATTACGTAC
>DUJX01000008.1:1717-3408 GCA_013329575.1 Halobacteria archaeon
TCTAAAAAATCGTTGATTATCTCTTCGGTTATATGTGGCATGACTACTAACCGTAATGCTTTAGGTCTTCTGGTTTTAGATACACACCATCCTTCCTTCCATAGATTATCAAAAATCTCACAGAGTTTTGTTACTTTTAAGGCCAGCACATTCATCTTTGGATCTATTACGGGATAAACGTCCAGATCTTTCATACCATCGACGATAAGATCGGTCATATGCAGACATCTCTTGACCATGCTCTTGAACCCGTCCCAGCCAAGATACATTAATACAGCATACGTAGCTGCGATTGATGCACCACTCCTGGTTCCAGTGAGTGTAAATTGAGATTTAGACGATAAATAAGGCGTAGATACCTCCAAACATTTCAAATACTTTCTATCTCTTATCAGTAAGGCACCGGAAGGAATAACGCTCAATCCCATCTTATGCGGATCGACGGATATGGACGATACACCATCGAGCTCAAAGTCAAACATGTACTTTTTATCCAAGAATGGTATAACAAAACCGCCAAAAGCCCCATCTATATGCAAAAACACATCTTTTTCTAAAGCAATCTCTGATAATTCTTTTATCGGATCTATCTGTCCAAACTCGGTTGTTCCGGCAATTCCTACTATTGCTATGGTATCATCGTCGATGAGATCCCGTACTGCATCAGGATCTACGGTCAGATCATCTCTAACCTTTGCTTTTTTTAATCTGACCCCGAGAATATCGGCAGTCTTATCGAAAGAGAAATGTCCCATCTCGGAGACTATAAAGTTTGGTTTTTTTCTCCGTTTGAGGTTTCGTGCCATTCTTATCGCTTGTAAGTTTGACTCAGTACCGCCGGTGCTGATATATCCGCACGCATCTTTCTTATGGAACAACTCTCCGATCATGGAGATAACCCTGTTTTCGAGATGATTTGCACCTTTGAATATTCCGGGATCCCCCGCATTAGAACTCAAAAATAAGTTATGTGCTTTTATAGCGATAGGATGAGGATATGTGCACATCGAACTAAAGACTCGTTCGTACGGTATATCCTCCGCTTTTGCCGCTCTGACTAAATCTAATACATCCTCTTCTTTAGTAGTCGCTCTCATCTACTCATTTAAAAAGTTTAAATAAATAATATAAAAATTTTTATTTTTATTTATCCGACTTTTTTACCGATTTTAGTGCTGCATCCAACATTATTTGTTTCTCTTTCCGTGCAACAGCCTCTCTTACAGCCACAACAGCATCTATGTTTGATGAGACACTCTTTATTCCATACTCGACGAATTTTTCAGCCATCTTCGGGTTGGACCCTGATTGACCGCATACCGATGTCTTTACTCCTGCCGCGTTACATCTATCTATAACGTATTTGATCAATTTTAACACTGCTGGATGCTCTTCATCATACATATACGATACATTCTCGTTGTTTCTATCGATTGCTATCGTATACTGTATAAGATCGTTCGTACCGAATGAGATGTAATCTATCCCTTCCTTGATGATATCATCTATCATTATTGCAGCTGCTGGCGTCTCGACCATTATTCCCCATTCTACTTTGTTTAGATCTATGCCCTCTTCGATCATCATCTGTTTTGCATCTCTAACCTCGCTCGGATGAGTGATCAACGGTAGCATTATCCCTACGTTGTTGTATCCCATACTTAACAATTTTTTAATTGCCCGCATCTCCA
>DUJX01000008.1:3434-4318 GCA_013329575.1 Halobacteria archaeon
TTTGCCTCCATAGGCTCTCCTTCCCCACCAGGCATCGCCCTAAACTCGTCCGTCGGTGCATCTATCGTTCTAACCCATACCGATTTTGGATAAAACGCATCTGCAACCATCTTTATACCTTTGACGAGTTCATCCACATATTCGTCGGATCTTCCTTCATCTATATACTTCTGTGGATGCATTGGAAGTGCAAGAACCATATGTTCTATCCTTAAAAGACCTACTCCATCTGCATTTGTTTTAGCCGCCCTCTCGGCAGCGGATGGTAGAGATATATTTACTTTTACCTCCGTCGCGGTTATAGGTTTACTTCCGGTTACTACTCCCTCTTCAGCCTTAGTCTCCATCTTTTCGATCTTTCCTTTATATACAGTGCCTTTCGCCCCATCTATCGTTACGATATCACCATCTTTCAAAATTTTAGTAGCCTTCTTCGAACCAACGATACAGGGTGTACCGAGCTCTCTCGATACTATTGCAGCATGACAGGTCATACCTCCCTCATCCGTTATGATACCTGCAGCTCTTTCCATTGCTGGAACCATATCCGGCGAGGTCATCTTTGTAACCATGATGTCCCCCTTTGCTACTTTGTTCAGATCCTTCATATTACCTACTATCGTTACCTTACCAGCAATTATACCAGGGGATGCGCCTGTCCCTATAAGAATAGGTTCTTTACTAATCCCTTCATCCGCCTTATGGTTATTGTTATTATTTATCGTGGTTATCGCCCTTGATTGCAATATATATACCTTTCCTTTCTCAATAGCCCATTCCACGTCTTGTGGAAATCCATATATCCGTTCTATCTTGTTTCCTAAATTTACCAACTCTTTGATCTCGTCATTCGTCAAAGATTCAACATTTTTTTTATCTTGCGG
>DUJX01000008.1:4371-8453 GCA_013329575.1 Halobacteria archaeon
CCCCACGTGGATTCTATTATGGCAACGTTCTCTCCGCTCGATGGATGGGACGTAAACATTACGCCTGCCTTCTCCGCATTGACCATCTTCTGTACTACTACTGCAATGTTTACCTTCTCGTGATCAAAATTCTTCTTTACACGGTAAAATATTGCTCTTGCACCGTATAACGACGCCCAACACTTTTTTACTGCATCTATTAACTGCTCTTCTCCTTTGATATTCAAAAAAGTATCCTGTTGTCCAGCGAAACTTGCATCGGGTAGATCCTCTGCCGTGGCACTCGACCTGACTGCAACAAAAACCTTATCCCCCTCTTCTGCACAGAGAGCATTATATTTATCCAAGATCTCGTTCTTGATCATTTCGGGTATTTTTGTACCGAGAATTAGTTGTTTTGCCTTTTTTTCGGCATCTTTTAACTGAGCATCATCGTCTATGTCTATCTTTAACAGATCAAACAACTCTTTTTCGATCTTGCTCTCTTTTAGAAAGTTTCTAAACGCTTTTGCCGTAATAATAAATCCTGGAGGTACAGGCAATCCTTTGTTTATCATCTCACCGAGATTGGCACCTTTACCACCAGCAATGCCTATATCATTCTTTCCTACTTCTCTTATCCAGACGGTATTCAAATTTTCATCCCTTCGTTTTATTCCAATATTAAAATTTATAGCTCATATTTTAAGCTTAGCATTTTGTATGATTCATATATACATGCAACTTGCTCAATCTTCCATTAATCTCATTATAGCCGCAGCTATATCCCCGCCAGTCTCTTTCAACGCATTTTTAGCATCTTCTTCGGTTACGCCTGCCTTCTCCATGACCAAATCTATATCTTCTCTCTTTATGGTACTTATCTCTCTCTCTTCTGGTGTTCCAGTAATCTGATATGTATTTGAACCTTGTACATTCATTATAGTTACTTCTGGGTCTTTAAATACGATCTCTTTATCTTCTGTAATTATTTTGACCTCTTTTACGTTTTCTATAATTTCTACATCTATGCCCATCTGCTTCATCATTTGTTTAAGTTTCTTTGGATTCATACCTTTTGGAAACATTTTATTCCTCCATATACTTCTTTAAATTCGTTATTATTTCGTCGGTCATCTCGCTCATCTTCGCATCTCCGCCAAGATCATAAGTCACACACTTTTTTTCTGTTATTGTATCCTTAGTTGCCAATCTAATCTTCTCTGCATTGTCTTTATCACCGAGATATTCTAACAGCCATGCACCGGCAAGAATAGTAGCAGTCGGATTTACCTTGTCTAACCCTTTGTATTTTGGTGCAGATCCGTGAGCTGGCTCAAACATGGCATAATTATCGCCTATGTTGGCAGAAGGAATAAGTCCGATACTTCCTGCCAGACCTGAACATTCTTCGCTTATTATATCCATAAATAGGTTGGTAGATAGTAGAATACTCTTATCAAATCGTTGAACGTTCTTAATTATCTGTTGTGCCATATCGTCTATATGGTACTCAGATAACTCTATATCGGGATAATTCTTTTGTACATCTCTCGTCTCTTCCAAAAAAGTACCGCATGTTTTTTTAAGAATGTTGCTCTTATGTATTGCCACTACACTCTTATAACCTCTACGACGCGCCTCATCGAATGCGTATCTTGCGATATTTCTACACGCCTCTCTCGTTATTTTTCTGATAGAGATAAATACGTCGTCTGTAATCTTCGTCTCGCCACCAAAATAAAACCCCTCCGTTGCTTCTCTGACACAACACAGTTCTACACCCGTAGTAGTCTCTATAGGCCTGACATTGGCATACAAGTTGTATCTTTGTCTGATAGACACGGCAACGCTTTTTGGGGTACCTTCTCCACCAGGAGTTGTTGTAGGCCCCTTAAAACACGCATCAGAATTATCTAAAACATTCCAGGTCTCTTTTGGGATTAAAGAATCTGTTTTGTTCATCTCCCACCATTCAGCGCCGGCATTACATTCGATAAACTCTATATCCGGGTTTACCACATTAAAAACTCTTAATAAAGAAGAAACAAGCTCTGGGCCTACCCCATCACCCTTTATCAATGCCACTCTTTTCATAATTTAAAAACCTAAATTTATAGTAAGATTGCTTATCTTATTTAAAGATTGTTTGAATCCTAAAGTATAAAACATTTTTACAACAATAATTTGTAATGTATTAATTTTTATGTTCAGAAGTTGATGACAAGACACAGGGGATCTCAATTCAGACTATATTAATTCATGTTGATACTACTATCTTTTTTACACCTTTTACAGCAAGAAACTCATCTACCAAGGCACCAGGTATCTTTTCATTGGTTATCAATGTTAATTTAGATACCACACTGATCTCTGGATCTTCTGCCAGTACATACCTAATAGATATGTTGTTGCGTGCTATGATACCAGTAATATTAGCAACAATCCCAGTCTCCATGCTATCAGCAAAGACCTCTAGTACTGGATAACCTAGGACCTTGGAGACCTCACTAATCTCTGCCACAGGTTTTATTGACCCGTACACGGCTTTAAGTTCTTCATCCTTCTCTATGTTCTCGATGGCAGAGACCACCACTTTTCTATCCACATCCAACGCACTTGCAATCTTAGTCGGGACGAGCTCTATATTATCACAGAACGCTCTTCCATCTTTAACGGATATTCCCAATCTTAAAAACGTTTTTGCAACCTCTAATTGAGACGGAAAACGATCAAATTTTCTTTTTATTTGTTCCCACACAGTATATAAATAGCATATCTATATTTAAATTTTTGTCTATTTTTACTCGACTTTTTTAATCGACCTTTTAAGAATAAGTGTTATCTACCTTGTTATTAAAATACAACAAAAATACGAAGGAACAAAATGAACAATAAATGCAAGATGTTGGTATTAGCCGCAATCATCATTATCATGGCAGGTATCGGTCTCTATGCGTATAGTATTTATGTAAATCAACAAGAATCCGAGAATACTCAAAAGGCAGAGACAAGAACGATAGTTGATATGGCAGGAAGGACTGTTGAGATACCTCAAGATGTTAACAGAATCGTTANNATCCAATGGCTACCCAGGCCGTATTTGTTGTTAATGGACAAGATAAATTGGTATCTCTCACTCTTAAGATGGGTAGGGAAAAAATGGAGAGGATATACCCAAGAATAAAGAACATACAGGCATCAATAGTTCATGAAAGTGGGCTCAACGTAGAAGAGATCATATCGTTGAATCCGGATGTAGTTTTATCGAAATATGGGACGAAATGGGACGGAATCAATAAAAAGATAGAAGAAGCAGGTATTTCTCTCGTCTGTATCTATCCAGAAAACCCAGAATTACTCATCGAGAGTGTACGTCTTATTGGAGACGTTCTCGGCAGAAAGAGGGAGGCAGAAAATTTCGCATCTTACTATGATGAGAAGATGGATTATATACGGAGTAATACCCTGATTCCGAGCGATGAGAAGATTAGGGTCTATTTGGCAGCATCGGATAAGTTGACTACTGCTGGAAGAGACTGGTACCAGAGTTATCTGATAGAGAATGCCGGAGGTATCAATGTCGCAGAAAGTTTTACGGGTGGTTGGAAGACGGTCTCCATCGAAGAGATACTTAGATGGAATCCGGATGTGATCATAACGGTCTCATACTGCACCGATTCTGTGGATGATATCTTATCAGATCAGAGATTACAGCAGATAAATGCGGTCAAGAATAGCCGGGTATACATGATGCCCAGGTATCTTGAAGCATGGGATATGCCTGTTCCCGAGTCTATTCTTGGAACGATGTGGTTATCCGACAAGTTGTATCCGGAAAAAATTCATTTTAACATGGCTGATGAGATGAAGAGATTCTATTCAAAGTTTTACGATTATGATATCACCGATGAGGAGATTGCCCAAATCTTAAAAGAGGATTTGTAACGATAATATAGCAAAAGGCAAGACAATTGTACTATTTTGCAAAAAAGTTACAAAAAAGATTGAATGGATGGGTGAAAGTTTTATGTGAGAATTTTTGTTGTATCAAGATCATATTTTTAAAGACTGTAATTGATAAAATCACACTCCTATGACCG
>DUJX01000090.1 GCA_013329575.1 Halobacteria archaeon
CTGCCAATCCACCAGATTCGTATATCGCTCTGAGAGCCTTGACAGCATTTATTGGATTGCCTATCCGAATGGCAGTAGCGATCGTTTCAGGATTTTTCTCGGGTATTATATTATCTTTATGCTCTTTAAACGCTTTTACAATCGGAGCAGATCCTTCTGCTTGAATTCCTGTCATTTTAGGTATTTTATCTATCCAACCTATGCTCTTTAATTCTTTGAACCCTTTATATATTGCAGAGATATTACCAGCATTACCTACGGGTAAGATAATCCTATCAGGCATATCCCAATTTAACTCATCGGCAATCTCATATCCTATAGTCTTCTGACCCTCTAATCTGTAAGGATTCACCGAATTTAATAGATATATCTTCTCTTCATTGCATAGTCTCATAACGATATCAAGAGCGTCGTCAAAATTCCCTTTGATCTCGATAACTTTTGCACCATGTATCAATGCTTGTGCAACCTTACCGAGTGCAACTTTGCCTCCTGGTAACAGAACAACGACCGGTATTCCAGCCTTTGCTCCATATATGGAAAGGGACGCAGAAGTGTTTCCAGTGGATGCGCATGCCACGATCTTCATACCGAGCTCTATCGCTTTGGACACACCGACCGTCATCCCCCTGTCTTTAAACGATCCTGTCGGGTTTAACCCTTCATGCTTTACATAAAAATCCTCTTTCAAACCTATAAACCTACTAAACCTCTTACAATCGTATAAAGGCGTTCCTCCTTCCTTTATAGATATCGGATCACGCTCTACCGGGAGAAACTCTTTATATTTCCAGACGGATAAAGGAATGTTCTTATAATCATCTTTATCAGTATCTACCGATGAAAAGTCTATCTTTACTTCTAATAGTCCGCCACAATCACAGTTGTATATAACACTTCTTCTATCATATTCTCTTCCACATTTGATACATTTTAGAGTGTATATCATCCAATCAGCTCCATTACGATTTTTTTACCTAAATTTAAACCATCATCAATCTTTTCAGGATTACTTTTTCCCTGAGCTAGATATCTCTTGCCTCCGCCCGTCCCGTCTATAGAGGCACATATCTTGTTCAATATGCCGGACGCATCGATCTCTCTCTCTTCTATATCTCTGCTTAGAGAGACGACAAGATCTCCATCACTGTTACCGAGTATGAGTATAATCTTATCATCACTCTTATTATTTATGGTTATAACCTGAGAGATCTTCATCATTTCATTTAGAGGTAGATCGATCTTTTCAGATATCAAACAATAATCTTTGACNNTCAAAAAACCTTTTAACAGTCTTTGGCAAGATCTCTGGTGGTACTTTTAAGACGGATGACGCCTCTTTCAATGTGTCTTCCATCGCTTGTATCGATCTTACAGCGGCCTCTCCAGCGGAAAACTCCAATCGTTCCACGCCGTCCTGAATCCGTTCCACCTTTATTATCTTTATAAATCCTACCTCGCCTGTATAACTACAATGAGTGCCCGCACACGCCTGTACATTATCACCAATCTTTACGACACGTATGGTATCGCCGGCGGGGACACCGCCTTGATAAAGGGAGAAACCATATCTCTTCTCCGCCTCGACCCGATCCATCCATTCGCAATCTACCTTTATATTTGACATCACGATCTCGTTAGCAACCAGTTCAATCATTTTGATCTCGTCTTCGCTGATCTTTTTATAATGAGAGATATCCAACCTTGCCCTATCCTTCTCTTTCTGTGCCCCTGCTTGCCAAATATGTCGGCCTAAAGTACGTTTCGCCGCTTCTAATACAATATGAGTCGCAGTATGATGCCTGGTATATGCCAGCCGAGTCTTTAGATCCACGATACCTTTTACGTCCATCCCTCGCTTGAAAAAACCTGCGTCTGATATTTTATGGATGATCACCCCGTCAATCGATTTAACATCCAATACGTCGACAGAACGATCATTAAAGACTAAAAATCCGCTGTCTGCCGGTTGTCCGCCTCCTTCAGGATAAAATAACGTCTTATCCAATACAACAAGATCGTCTATAATATCTAAGACCTTTGCATCAAATGAGTGGGTAGATAGGTTTTCTCCTGCATTTATCTCATTGACGTAATACAGTCTCTCGGTCTTTGGAAGATTAGACAATTTGTCTTTGAGTTTATCCTCCTCATTATCCCTCTTGTGTTTATCTTCTTTGGCATGCATCTGGGCTACGAGAGAATAAAAATTGTCGGGTATATCTAAAATTAGATCTGTTTCGTCTTTTAGCACATCTTTGACTATCTCTGGAGGGATCCCATACGTATCGTATAGATCTATAAGGACGGGCAAAGGTAACCCATCCTTTCCTTTGTACTCTCTTGCTCTTTTTAAAGCCAATCGCTTTCCGTTCTTGATGGTATCGTCGTACTTCTCCCGTTCTATATCAAGTATCTCTCGTATCACGTCAAGTTTATCTGAAAACTCTTTAATCATCTTTGCATGCTCAAAGACTATATCGTACAGATCGATATCGAGATTCAGCTCATCCATCAATCTAAACGCTCTTCTGATTACCAACCGGGCAAGATATCCAGCCTTAACGTTAGAAGGGACTATACCGTCCCCTAACATATAAGTGATACATCTCGAATAATCCGATATAGCGTAAACTTTCTCGAGCGGTTTGATAACTTTTTCGAGATGATTTAGATCTATTCCAAGACTTTCTGCAACTTTCTTTCTCAAAATAGTTATCTCTTCGCCTTTGCTTGCACTTAAAACTCCTGATAACCTTGCATTTTGGGCAAGAATATTGTTGTATGCAGGATCTTTCGAAAGATCTTCTAAATTAGACCATACTATTATCTTCTCAATAATTTCTGGAAACAGCGCATCATATATTGTAGGCGTTCCTTGAGACATCCAGACAAATCTTTCCAGTCCGTATCCTGTATCGACTATACAATTCTCCATCTTTTTATACTTCTCGCCCTTGATAAGAATATCTCCGTCGTCATTCCTTACTAAACTCATAAATACAAGGGTTGCAAGTTCTAACCCGCCTAATAGCACCTCTAAACACGGACCAGCATTACCTCCACCTGCCCATGGCTCCTCTTTGTATGTAATTTTATTTAAATCAGCACCGAGTCTCTCTAAGAACTTCTCGCAATACGCGACTGTCTCCTCTTTCCAGTAAATTTTTTTAGACGGATAGTTGAACGCATGATGCGCCATCATCTCGAAAGTGGTAAGATGCCTCCCAGTCTTACCAACAGAATCGATATCTTCTAGTCGTATGCACGGCTGAGATATTGTAAGCGGGTTTGCAGGTGGTCTCACCTTTCCTGACGTTACAAAAGGTTGAAAATCGGCTATAGAAGCGATCGTAAGATAGATATCGTCCCTCCATCTTGCAACCACGGGATACCTCTCGATCCGTGTGTGATCGTTCTCTTCGAAAAAAGATAGAAACTTTTCTCTCATCTCGTCTAAAGAATACTTGTCTTTAAATAAAGGATTACCTATGAAAGAATAAGGATCACAAGGTGCATCGCCACACGTTATTTTATCTTTATCTCTCGTCCAGAAATAAGATCCACATTTTGGGCATCGTTTTCTCTCAAAATTGTTGATCTTAAAGTATTCTAAGTTATATTCTTCTTCTAACATCTTTTTCACCGTTAGTTATACACAATTTCTAACATCTTTCCTAAATCTTTTTTGTATTATTATAATTCCCCTAAAAATCTATTGATTGATATGATACATAAATCATCGATCTGCCATATATCATAAAGTTTATGAGTCAGTAAGGAATATCAACACTGGCTAATATTCTTATTGGTAATATAGTAAGATAGCCCGGTAGTGTAGCTGGTCAATCAT
>DUJX01000033.1 GCA_013329575.1 Halobacteria archaeon
CCACCATTAGAAGAAATGGGAGAACCTGATTGTCCTATTAGAGAGCTAGTAGAGCCGACAGAGGGGACAAAAGCCGGTGACAGAATAAGGTACTCTCAGTTTACCGATTCTATGTATTTTGCGCCATCTACACCTTATGTCCGGGCATGGATGATGCATTACAAATACAGAGGGATAGATGTCGGTACACTATCCGGTAGATGGATCGATGAAGCTAGGGAGAGAGATATCGAAAAGGTTACAAAAGACCTTTTAGAGACAGAGGTTTATGAGCCTGCTCTGTGTAGCATGAGAGGTGCAACCGTTCACGGGCACTCTTTAAGATTGCTTGAGAATGGTATGATGTTCGATATGCTCAGAAGAACGGAGCTTGGCAAGGATGGTAACGTATATTACGTCAAGAACCAGATAGGTGAGCCGTTGGATAAGAGAGTATCCGTAGGAAAACCATTATCTGATGACGAGAGAATGAAGAGAACTACAATATACAGAAAAGATGGTATGGAGAAAGAATCAATCGACAAAGAGGTTCTTGAGTTCATAAAGAGGATTCATAAATCCAGATCTATGGCAGGATTCCAACTTAAAGTATAAAGAGGTGTAAATATAATGGTAGAAGATAAAAAGTTTATAAAAGCATTGTCTAAAAAATTTACAGAGGACCCAAAAAGCAGGACAATGACGAAAGTAGGATTGGGAATTGACCAGTCGGCAAGAAAAAGAGAGTTTAAAGAGTGGGGAGAGAAGATAGCCAAAGAGCGAGGAATATCCGGATACGATCCAATGGTGCATCTCGGTGGTATTCCACTCGGACAGCGTGTCTTGATGCCTTATAAGATCTCTACAACGGATGCTTACTGCGAAGGAGACGATCTGCATTTCGTAAACAACGCGGCAATGCAGCAGTTCTGGGATGAGATAAGAAGGACGATCATAGTCGGTCTTGACACCGCGCATAACGTTCTTGAGAAGAGGTTGGGTAAAGAGGTTACACCCGAGACGATCAACGAGTATCTGCATATATTGAACCATGCCATGCCAGGTGCCGCAGTGGTTCAGGAACACATGGTAGAGACGCATCCTGGATTGGTAGATGATTGTTATGTCAAAGTATTCACCGGTGATGATAAGATAGCCGATGAGATAGAAGACCAGTACTTGGTAGATATTAACAAATTATTCCCTGAGGATCAGGCAAAGCAGCTGAAAGAGGCCATTGGTAAGAGTCTTTGGCAGGCAGTCCACATTCCTACAACAGTTGTCAGGACATGTGATGGTGGTACAACGAAGAGATGGTCTGCTATGCAGATATCGATGGCAATGATCGATGCATACAGGCTTTGTGCAGGTGAGGCTGCGGTAGGAGATTTCGCTTTCGCGGCTAAACATGCAGCAGCTTTTGATTTGGCATCTATCCTTCCTGCAAGAAGGGCTAGAGGTCCAAACGAGCCCGGTGGATTGCAGTTCGGTATAATGGGAGATATTGTACAGGCAAACAGGCTTTACCCGGATGATCCTGCAAGGGCATCATTAGAGGTTGTAGCAGCTGGAACGATGCTTTACGACCAGATCTGGCTCGGGTCTTACATGTCAGGTGGTGTTGGATTTACCCAGTATGCTACGGCGGCATATACAGATGATATATTGGATGATTTCACATATCATGGTGTAGATTATATAAACAAGAAGTACGGCGGAATCGGAAAAGCACCGGCAACCATGGATACAGTCCTAGATATCGGTACAGAGGTAACCCTTTATGCATTAGAACAGTACGAAGAGTTCCCAACACTCTTGGAAGACCACTTCGGAGGGTCTCAGAGAGCTGCTGTCGGCGCAGCCGCTACGGGTATAAGCTGTTCATTAGCCACAGGCCATGCTCAGGCAGGTCTCAGCGGATGGTACTACCATATGCTTCTGCATAAGGAGAAACACGGCAGATTAGGATTCTACGGATACGATCTACAGGACCAGTGTGGTTCTACAAACACGTTCTCGATAAGAGGAGACGAAGGTGCACCTCTCGAGCTGAGAGGACCGAACTACCCGAACTATGCAATGAACGTCGGGCATCAGGGAGAGTATGCAGGAATTTCTGCTGCTGCTCACTATGCAGTTAAAGACGCGTATGTTCTCAGCCCTATTGTAAAAGTGACGTTTGCAGACCCGTCTTTGAAGTTTGATTTTGCCAGAGTCAGAGAAGAGTTTGCCAAAGGAGCACTTAGAGAGTTCTATCCAGCAGGAGAGAGGAGTTTAATAATACCCGCAAGGTAAAACATCCCTCTTTTTCCTATTTTTTTATTTTTACTTATTTATTGATCCGTAGTAATACTTTTACTATTATTTTGGAGTTGTTTTAAACGAAGCTGTCTATTCCCCATCCCGGGCATAAGTATGCATTAGAAAAGATCATATCCGAGGCGAGATCGAATAAAAATCTTAAGAACATCCACGAGTTCTACGTAGCAGGTCCTTCCGACATAGCGGGTAGCGGTAGAACGACGCTTTATTCTCCGCTTATCGCAGATCTGAAAGAGATGGCAGATCTTGCTCATGATTATAAGATAGAGATCGACGTAGTTATAAACCCATCCTGTTTTGGCGGCACACATCTAACGCCGCACGGTTATATGACCATCCAATGGTATCTGAACCAGCTTAACAAAATAGGAGTAGACTCGGTAACTGTTGCTGAACCTTATATCATCGAACTATTAGACGATTTTCCGATGAAGACGGTCGTATCATGCATATCTATGATCGATTCTCCTCAACGAGCGAAATTTTTCGAGGATATGGGTGCCGATGTGATTACGCTCGATCCGAACATTAATCGAGATTTTAAGATGTTAAAAGCCATAAAAAAGAGCGTTAGTTGTGATTTAAGGCTTATGGTCAATGAAGGATGCCTTTATTACTGCCCTTTTAGATATTCACATTTTAACCTGTTCTCCCATGTGACGACGGCAGGAATGAGACCGCCTATCTTTGGAGATTATTATTTTGACAAATGTATATCAATACGTGTCAGAGATCCTGAACAGATAATAAAATCGCCGTGGATAAGACCAGAAGATATTAAGAAATACGAAGATATCACTCCTTTTTTCAAGATAACAGGACGGGCGAATACTGTATCTTGGATCATCAATTGTATGAACGTCTATTGCAGCGAAGACTACGATGGAAATCTATTAGAACTCTTGGATTGCCCATCCGAGCTAAGAGATCTCTATTTTATAGATAACAAAAAACTTGAAGGTTGTATAGATTTTTGGAAAGATTGTGACAAATTATGTGTTGGTTGCAATTATTGTAAGATGGTTACTATTGACGCATTGAAGGTTATAGATGATGAGAGAAGATATAATAAGTGCAAGGAAGAATCTTGAAGATACGTTAAGAAGACTTACCGGATTTTCTGTTTTTGTTCCGGAAGCGAAGCTTTTTAGTATGGTATGCGGCTGTGTCGGTTTTGCATCTGATTTGAGAGGATTATTGCTGGCTAGCGTGGAAGTATCCAACGAGAATATAAAAAATCTGTTTGAAGATATTGCCAAATCCTTGTCTATTAAGCCCGATATCATATATGCCAGAAAACTTCCCGGATCAGAAGAGATAGTCGGGCTCACGGTGCGTGAGCTCTGTCCCAGATGTAAGAAAGAATTTTCAGGGGATGAACCGAGACCAGATATCTTTGTTGTCAAGAAGGTTGAAGAAAGATAAGTGTAAAATTCGATAAAATAGGGCATATTCATGGGTCTTTAAAGTTTTTAAATTTAATTTTTTTTGTTTTTTCTCGTTTTTTTAAGTATATATTTGAAATATAAAATCGTTTTTTCTTATTATTACTACTTAATTTAAACATAATCTTTATTCTAATCCGTTTAAGATTTAGAAAATTTTATATATTATGAATATATATTCATAATTGATGCCGAGAAGAAGGAGATGCAGGAGAGTTGCGTTTTTACCTGATTATATCTATTTCAAACCGTCAGGAATTGGAATAAGAGATTTAGATGTTATCGAATTGGATTTATCCGAGATTGAAGCTATAAGATTGAAAGATTACCTACGATTGGATCAAGAAGAGGCTGCGATAAAGATGGGAGTATCTCAACCTACGTTTCATAGAATACTCGATGAAGCAAGAAGAAAAGTAGCAAAGGCGATCATCGATGGTATGGCTTTAAAAATAAAGACAGATTCAAACGTTGAATTTTATAAAAACGATGATAAAAGGCTTTTTAGATGTTTTAGTTGTGGTGATGAATGGGAGATAGATTATGGAGAGCCAAGACCGTCTGTCTGTCCAAGATGCAATTCAAATTTTGTAAGAAGGATACGAGAGGATGAAGATACCGAATATAAAAAATAGAAAAAGGAGGTGAATAAAAGATGTGGAGAAGATATCCAGGACATGGTCCTTTCAGCGATCTCCCTCCATGGGAGAGGCCTGGATGGGTCTATGGACGAGGCCGCTGTTGGTGGTATCCGTACTATCAGCCGGCATATAGCCAATACCCGGAGTATAGATTACCTAAAGACGAAGAGATGGCGATGTTGAAGAATGAGCAACAAGCACTTCAGGCAAGGCTGAAAGAGATCGAAGAAAGGTTAAACGAGATGGAGAAATAATCATCCATCTCTTTTTTTATATATAATAAAATAATGAGGAGAAGATGAAGATCTGTATAACATCTGTAGGAAAAGACCTGGATTCGCCAGTAGATCCGAGATTTGGTAGATGTGCTAACTTCATTATCGTAGAGACGGAGACAATGGAGTTTAAAGTAATACCAAATATGAATGCATCTCAGATGGGTGGTGCAGGGATACAAGCAGCGAAAGATGTTATTAGATCTGGGGTAGATGCGGTGATATCTGGAGCAATCGGACCTAATGCTATTGATGTCTTTAAATCATCAGGTATAGAGTTTTATAGTGCCATACGGGGGAGCGTTATGGATAATATAAATGCTTTCAAAGATGGGAGATTACAAGTAATGTATGGACCGACATTCTCTGGACATTTTGGTCAGGAAGGATTTGGTGGGGGTGGCGGACGTGGAGGAAGATGGTGAAAGGCTTGGTTTAGGACCAGGAGGGTACTGCATCTGCCCAGATTGTGGTTACAGAGAAAAACACAGAAAAGGGGTTCCGTGCAGCACGCTGAAATGTCCCAATTGTGGGGCAAGTATGAAGAGGGAGGAGTAAAATAATGGTTGAGACTAATAAAAAAATAAAGATAGCAGTAGTAAGCGATGATGGGGAGACGGTAAGCCAGCATTTTGGTAGAGCAAGATATTTTGCAATCTTTGAGATCGATGATGGAAAGATAACGGGTAAAGAGATTAGAAATAAAGTAGGACATCATACCTTTGCAGAACAGGGCCATTTAGGTACTTCTGGCGGCTTGCATGGCTATGAGCCTCATTCACAGGACAAACATGAGACGATGGCTCAGAGCATAGAGGACTGTAGCGTTCTTATAGCCGGAGGTATGGGTTACGGTGCCTATGAGTTCTTCAAGTCGATGGGGATAAACGTCATAGCAACCGATGTTGCTGATGCAGAGGACGCAGTAAAAAGATACTTAAGAGGAGAATTGAGGGATTTAAAGGTAGAGGCTCGACTGATTAGTCAAAAAGGAAAAATTTAGATCTTAGATACTGATAAAAAAAGGAGCACCGATGAAGATAAAGATCTTATATGATGATGAAGTTACCGCGGATAAAAAAAAGGTGATCCCTGCCCATGGATTTTCCTGTGTGATAGAGAAAGATGGGGATAGAATTCTGTTCGATACGGGCTGGGATAGCAGAATATTATCGAATAATGCGTCTATTGTTGGTGTTGATCTGGAGGGTATTGATAAAATAGTCATCTCGCATGCACACTGGGATCATATGGGATCTTTGCCAGCTTTACTGCCTTTAAATGAAAGAAGTAATAAAAAGATATACTTTCCTTCGGCGACAGAGAATATGAGAAAAGAGATTAAGCAAAGAGCTGATCTTATAACAGAAAAAGAATCTGTAGAGGTAATTAGAGGAGTTTATACGACAGGCCTCATGGGTAAAGAGATAAAAGAACAGTCATTGCTGATCTATGATGATAAAGGGCTTGTGATAATAACTGGATGTGCGCATCAGGGCGTAGACAATATACTTGAGCGGTCCAGAGAGCTTTTTGGAGCAAAGGTTTATGCGCTCATAGGAGGGCTGCACGGTTTTAGTGATCTGGATCTTTTAAGAGATATAGAACTCATAGTTCCATGCCATTGTACAGTCGAAAAAGAGAGGATACGAAGCGGGTTTAACTCTCTAATATGTGGTGTAGGGACTGAGATAGAGATATAAAAAGGTACAGGAGAATACATATTCGGTGAGGTCTCCTATGATTGGATGAATATGATAAGGGTATTTTATGATCATAAAAACCTCAAAGGGAGGATAAACGTCAAATCCTATTTATCAACGTGAGCAACTTGACAAAAAAGATGGATATTAAGGTGAAAGCATGATAATAGCTGTAGCCAGTGGAAAGGGTGGAACGGGAAAGACGCTCATGGCCACAAGTCTGGCTCTCTCTATAAACGAAAAGCTGACATTTCTCGATTGCGATGTTGAGGAGCCGAACAGTGCCATATTTTTAAAGCCGGAGATAGAGAGGGATGAGGAAACCACCAAGATTGTGCCCTCCGTAGATTATGAGAAATGCAATTTCTGTGCAAAGTGCGAAGAGGTGTGCGCATACAACGCGATAGTGGTGGTAAAAGATAAAGTGATGATATTCCCAGAATTGTGCCACAGTTGCGGGGCGTGTTCGACTCTTTGTCCTAAAAATGCAATAAAAGAGGGGAAAAGGAGGATAGGGGTCATAAGAAGGGGCAAGCGGGAAAAAATAGACTTTTATGAGGGGGTGCTTGACATAGGAGAGCCCATGGCTACTCCACTCATAAGAAAGGTCAAAAATAAAGGGGAAGGGCTCACGATCATAGACTGCCCTCCTGGAACTGCATGCCCTGTAATGGAGAGCGTCAGAGGGAGCGATTATATCCTTATGGTGACAGAAGCAACTCCTTTTGGATTGAGCGATCTTAAGATGGCTGTAGAGACATTTACAGAGTTAGGGCTTAAAATGGGTCTTATAATAAACAAGTCTATCGGCAATGATGAAGAGATCGAAAAATTCTGCATTGAAAAGAATATCGAGGTATTGGTGAAGATTCCACTCGATAGAATGATTGCAGAAGGATACTCTAAAGGAAGAAATTTGATCGAGATAAGCCCTGTTTATAAAGAGAAAATAAAAGATATATATAGGAGGATTAAAAACGAGACAGATAGCGATAATTAGTGGAAAAGGAGGCACGGGAAAGACTGTCATATCTGCATCCCTGGCTTCTGTATCTAAAAATATTCTTCTCATCGATTGTGATGTTGATGCTCCTAATCTTGAGATTCTTCTCAAGCCTGATGTGATAGAAAGATGCGATTTTTATGGGATGCAAAAAGCAGAGATCATAGAAGAAAGTTGTGTATCATGTGGAATATGTAGAGAGAACTGCAGGTTTGATGCAATAATCGAGATTGAAAAAATTGGAACTTTTTTCATAGATAGAACAGCATGCGATGGATGTAGACTCTGCTTTGAACTCTGTCCATCCGATGCAGTCAGAATGACCGAAAATCTTGCCGGACATTGGTTTGTTTCTAATACGGGTTACGCCCCCTTCATTCATGCTAAGTTAAAGGCTGCAGAAGAAAACTCTGGTAGACTTGTAGCGGTTATAAGGAACAGTGCGAAGGAGATAGCAGAGAGAGACGCGATAGATTTTATAATCATAGACGGGCCTCCGGGTATAGGTTGCCCACTAATATCCACGCTTTCTGGTGTAGATCTTGCTATAGTGGTATTTGAGCCGACTTTTTCGAGTTTTCACGATGGGAAAAGGGTTATAGAGGTAGCAGAACATTTTGGGATCGGGATTTCATGTATAATAAACAAGTTTGATCTTAATGAGATGATAACACAGGATATCGAGGGCTTTTGTCGCCGAAAAGGCATCCAAGTATTAGAGAATATCCCTTATGACGAAAAATTTGTAAAGGCTTTGTCCAAGAAAGAGATCATAGCAGAAGTGGATAAAAAATATAAGGATATCTTTGAGAAGATCTGGAGCAGAATACTCGGTAATTTTAAATATTTATAAAAAATAAATTTAAGTTATTCAGATCTTCTCAATATACCGTAAACCAGAACCAAATCTGACCAAAGAAGCGACTAGAACGGCTTCATCGATCTCTTCGTCACTTAATCCCTCTTTCTCTGCTAGTTCTTTATGGTGCTCAAAACAAAAATCACAGCCTGTTGCAACAGCACTCGCGATTGCTATCAATCTTTTTGTCTTGCTCGGTAAGACATCATCTTTAAATATTTTTTCGATGATAGATCCAAAATCTATATTCTTCTCATTTAAAACTTTTATAATATTTGTTTGATCGTCCTGCATCTCATATCACCCGTTTTTCTATAACTACTGATTATTTTTATATAAAATTTATGATAAAATCCTATTAACAAAAGTATCACGACAGTAAAGAGACAATTATTTATGAAGGAGGAGACAGGCTGAGATTATAAACTCAAAGATATTCAAAATCTTTTATTTAATTATATGATATTTTTCTACTTTATTATAAGAAATATTTATTAATTAGAAATCTCTTATCTCATTTATAGGTGAAAAAATGGAAGGAGACCGAATATCTTATCACGAATCTGTTCTTAAAGCTTATGAACGGATAAAGATGGACAAAATGAGCAACGTCTGGGACCGATATGCGGCACAGGGTATTGGGGATAATCCCGACAATAGATGCCAGTTTTGCATGACAGGAAGAAGATGTGATCTGTGCTCAAACGGACCTTGTAGAGCTGATGCCGCTATAGACAAGAGGGGGGTATGCGGAATCACGGCTGATGGCATGGCAATGCGGATGATGCTGCTCAGGAATGTCATGGGAGCATCTACTTATCAGTACCATGCTGAACAGACTATAAAGACTCTCAGATCATCTGCTGATGGCAAGAGTCCTTTTAAGATTAGAGAACCACAAAAACTAAAAACCCTGGCCGAACGGCTTGGGATAGATGTATCTGGTAGGCCAGAGGAGATAGCCTTGCGTCTTTGTGATTTCGTTGATGAGGATTTCAATAGAAAGGCTGATGAACCGAGCAGGATAGTGGAGATGCTTGCACCTGAGGAGCGGAAAAAACTCTGGAAAAAACTGGACATATTCCCAGGAGGGATACACGGTGAGATCATGAGGACAACCAGCTCGTGTCTGACGAATGTGGATGGTTATTATGCAAGCTTAGCTTTGAAAGCCATGAGGCTCTCTATTGCCATGGCGTACCAGAGCCAGATAATTCTTGAGTATTGTCAGGATGTTATGTTCGGAGTCCCGAGGCCTCACGAGGTGAGAGTGAATCTGGGCGTCCTTGACCCAGAGTATGTTAATGTTCTGGCAAATGGGCACGAACCTTTTCTGGGTTTTGCAATGGCAGAACTTGCAAGAAAGAAAGAGTGGCAAGAGAGAGCGAAAACAGCCGAGGCAAAGGGTATTAGAGTCATAGCTAACATAGAGACAGGACAAGAAATGATACAGCGCTGGGAGACGGATGACGTCTTTTATGGTTTTACGGGTAACTGGATAATGCAAGAGGCCGTATTAGCAAGCGGATGCGTTGACTTATTCGCATGTGATATGAACTGTTCCCTACCAATGGATCCGCTCTATGCAAAAAAGTACAGATTCAGACTGGTTCCTGTAAGCGATCTTGTTGTCTTCGAAGGAGTTGAAGATAGAGTGAATTACGCGCCTGAAAAAGCTGAGGAACAGGCAGCAAAACTCCTGAGCATGGCTATAGAGAACTTTCCTGAGAGAAGAAGCATGATAGAACCCATAACGGGACAACCCGTAGGCAATGCTATTGTTGGATTCTCAACAGAGTCTATTCTTGATGTCTTGGGAGGCAGCTTAGAACCACTGCTTGATGTTATAAAAAGTGGGGCTATACGAGGAGTGGCTGGTCTTGTCTCATGCACAACCCTTAGAGATCATGGGCAGGACGTCCACAGCGTTACGATGGCAAAAGAGCTTATCAAAAGAGATGTGCTTGTGCTCTCAATGGGCTGTGGAAATGCGGCAATGCAGGTTGCAGGCCTATGCACCCTAGATGCGAGAAATATGGCTGGTTCCGGTCTTAAAAGTGTGTGTGAAAAGCTGGACATCCCGCCTGTTCTTAGCTACGGAACGTGTACCGATACCGGACGTCTGGCAGACCTTCTTGCCGCCGTATCTGGATCTCTCGGAGTTTCCATACCAGATCTTCCTGTGGCTGCAGTTGCCCCTGAATACATGGAGCAGAAGGCAACGATAGATGCGATATTCGCCCTTGCTCTTGGTCTGTACACATATGTGAATCCGGTTCCAACGGTAACGGGTGGTCCAAACCTTGTGAGGCTTTTGACACAGGATTGCAGAGATGTTACGGGGGGTGTGATGGATGTGGAGAAAGATCCAGTCAAAGCTGCAGACAATATCGTAGCGCACATAGATGCAAAGAGAAAAAAACTGGGGATATGAAAGATGGATAGAGCAAAACCAGTAAAGATGACAGAACTTTCAGAATACCAGAAAGATGCCATAGTGAGCAGAACGATCATAGACAGGAAAACAGGAACGGTAACTTTCTTTGCGTTTGATGAAGGGCAGGGTTTGAGCGAGCATACTGCACCATTTGATGCGCTTGTACAAATAATCGAGGGCGAGGCAGAGGTAAAGGTCTCTCAAGTGATATTTAATCTCAAAGAGGGAGAACTCTTACTTATACCGACAGGTGCACCACACGAGCTCAAAGCCGTTAAAAGGTTTAAAATGTTGCTTACGATGATACGATAAAAGTTTGGAGATATCACAATCGGTTCAAGACCCAATGTAAAACATACAAATCTGTTTTAATTGAGAATCGTCCATAATAGGTTTCAGCGTTTTGAGATTGATGGTCTTGAATATCTCTTAAATCTTTTATCTCATTTTTATAAATATCATCCAGAATATCTGTTTGAGTTATTTCATAGAACAATCTCGTTCTTTTTTATTTTTTAAATATATAAAAGCGATATAAATTTTATATACCGCGTTATACCCAAAGATTTAAGTATAAAAAATTAAACTACTTATAGAAAAAGATATGTAGAAATACCAAACGATAAAAGGTTATCCGTGTAAGTAAGTGCGATGATAATCTTTCTCGTAGATATAAAAGGCTCAATCAGAGATAAGAAAAAGGAGGTAAAAGGAATGGCAGAAGATAACGTAGTATATATAGGCAAGAAGCCGGTGATGAACTATGTATTAGCAACGATCACCGTGTTTAATGAAGGGTCAAAAGAGGCAGTAATAAAGGCGAGGGGTAAAGCGATATCCCGAGCGGTAGACACAGC
>DUJX01000138.1 GCA_013329575.1 Halobacteria archaeon
CCTGCCAAGACTTTTATACCTACTATCGCCGGTTTGCTGCTTCTAAATATGCAATTAGGCAGTATTTCAATGATCCCCGGTTTGACGATCGCTTCGACCTTTTCTTGCTCTCTCAATTTCTTCTGCTCATCCATCCATTCTGTATATCCTTCTATGAGACGATAAATTATGTCACCGGTAAAGATCTTAACTCGCGACTGTTTTAAATATTCTTTTGCGTTCGGTAATATATCCACATTGAAACCGAGTATCACTGCATAAATATCGTCTTCTACTATGTCTGCCTCCATAATATCTCGTTTTGAGATGCTACCTAGATCTGCCATCTTAATAGGTATGTTATTCGTATTCAGTTCGTTAATAATCGCATCAAGGCTTCCAATCGTATCTGCTTTTACTACTACTCCTTCTTTATCCGTATCGATCTTTATTTTCTCTAATCTTGCATTTATTTCTCTTTTTATCTCATCTACGCTTTTTTCATCCGAAACAACCAAGATAGGGGATCCTGCCATCACATTTTCCAAATTTGGAGCGACTATCTTTATACCCGCAGCCGCATTGACTTTTTTAACGTTCTTAAATTTTTTTTCAAATCTTATATCGTTTCCAGACTCTGCCTTTAACAAGGCTCTAACTTTCGTCTCTATAAACTCGTCGTCCCTCCCACTGAGTATGATCGTATCGCCTATCCTTATCTCACCATCAAATATAATCGCGTTTATCGTAGTTCCTAATCCTTTCTCCTCTTTCACCTCTAATACGACACCTTCTGCAGGACCTTCCGGATGTATCTTGAGGCTGTCCTCTAAAAACCGTTGTGCAAGCCCTATCAAAACAAGAAGTAGATCAGCGATCCCTTCGCCTGTTTTTGCGCTTATCGGGACCACACTGATATTCTTTCTAAAATCTCTAATCTTATCAAATCTCTCAGAACTAAATTGGTTATCATAGAGCTGACCTATAAGCGAGTACAGTTTATCATCGAATAATTTTCGTGTAGACTCGGACTGTCTGTTATACGAATCGAGAAATCTTGAATCTTTATACGGTTTCCATCCGTCGATTCTATCTATTTTATTAGCAGCAACGACAAACGGTGTTTTATAGTTCCTTAGAATATTTAGAGATTCTATCGTCTGAGGCTGAAATCCTTCTGTTATATCTACAACCAGGACAGCTAGATCGGCCAGAGCACCTCCCCGATTTCTAAGTGTAGTAAACGCATGATGACCAGGCGTATCTATAAAAAGAAGCCCTGGAACTTTATAATCCAGTTTTACTCCGCATAATTCCTTTATTACCTCAATAGGAACCTCTGTAGCACCAATATGTTGGGTTATAAATCCAGCCTCTTTACTCTGTACACTGCTCCCTCTTATCCTATCGAGCAAAGAGGTCTTCCCATGGTCAACATGGCCTAAGACACATACGATAGGTGTCCTTATAACATCTTTTGATCTATTCTGTCCAGACATATTTATTCATAGAGCCAATCTTCATCAATTCTTCTGTAATCGGTTATCTCTCTATTTGAAAAATGTTGTTTTATCTCTCGCTCGGCCGATTCCGTAGAATCGGATGCGTGAATAACATTTCTGCCGAGATCCATCCCGTAGTCTCCTCTTATAGTTCCGGGGGCAGCATCTTTAGGATCTGTCTTTCCAACCATAGACCTAACGACCGATACCGCATCTTTACCCTCGATGACCATGGAGACGTTCGGTCCGGACGTTATAAAAGAGACAAGATCTTTAAAAAAACTTTTGTCTTTATGTTCTGCATAATGCACTTCCGCCTCTTTCGTTCCCATTAGATACATCTTTAATCCTTTTATCTTCAATCCTTTCTGCTCAAATCTCTGAATAATATCTCCGATCAGACGTCTCTGTACTCCATCGGGCTTTATCATAACAAATGTCTCTTCTAATCCATCCTTTTCTTCACCCATCTTACCTTCCTCGGAACTCTACCTAATTTTAGCATGTTTTTCTCGCATTTTTTTGAACAAAAACGAAGTATGTCACCATTATTCTTTACGTAAACCTTCCCCCGTCCTATAGGAACAGATACACCACAAAAACTACAATTAAACTCTTCTGGCATTATAAAACCTCTATCAAATAATTAAAAAATGTTGCATTCGAGAATTCTTAATCTTCAAAGCATTGAACAACACAAAAAGAATAATGAATCTAATGCTATAAAATTATATTTATTAGCATCAACACGATTATCTTATCTATTTTACCGAAAGTTTCTTTGCCTCTCGAGATGATTCCATCAAAATCAGAACATCTCCTACCTTTACCCGACCAAAAACGTTTCTGGTTATCATCCGTCCTTTGTTATGCCCACCTAATACTTTACATTTCACCTGAATCGCCTCTCCATGCATTCCTGTCCTGCCGACAACCTCTACTACTTCCGCCATCGCTTCTTCATCAGCCATATCTCATCAATCCTTTATTCTTTCTTCAAAGATTTTATTTTTTTTATTAATTTATCCAACGCATCTTTGCCTTTTGCCAGATCAACGATCGCTGCTGCAGCAGTGGGCACAGTAAGCCCGCAAGAATCACCAAGCTCATTCTTATTCTTGATATATATATAAGGAATCCCTTTCTCCTCACAAAGCAAAGGAATATGTGCGACTATCTCTTCTGGTTCTACGTCCTCGCTTATATATACTAATCTTGCCATTCCTCTCTCAACAGTCTTTGTAACTTCGTTTGTACCTTTTTTAATTCTACCAGTATCTTTTACTTCGGCTAGTAAATCTAACGATTCTTTCTCCAATTCCGCAGGAACATCAAATTTAACAAATATTGGTCTTGCCATTTTAATCTAACCTCTTTCGAGTCATATTGTTCATCAATATGCTCTCATCAATTCATTGGTACGAAAACCCACAGGTCTCGCAATTTTTTATCTCTTTCGATCTGCAATGTAGATTTTTATTTTTATATTATACCGGATTGTCTCGAATCAAAGTGCTAAAGATCTATAATCTTGGGCATTCAAAGATCGGAGTCTTCGATGATTCGAGGCTTACGAATATCTGATTCGTGATGCAAAACATGTGGGTTTGCATTATATATACTTTCCTATATTATATAAGCTTAAGAGCTTAAAAAATTATCTATTGCTCTTGCCGCTTTTTTTCCAGCACCCATCGCAGATATTACGGTTGCTGCCCCTGTAGCTATATCGCCCCCCGCATATATCTTATCTATAGAAGTTTTTCCGTTATCATCTACTACGATGGTTCCTTTCTTCGATATTTTTAATCCTTCGGTATTGTTGGGTATTAACGGATTGGGGCTGTTTCCTATGGCAACAACTACGGTATCCACGTCTATCAAGAACTCCGATCCTTTTATCGGCACCGGGCTTCTTCTTCCGCTCGCATCAGGTTCACCTAGTTCCATCTTGATACACTCTATCTGTCTTACATTGCCTCTCTCATCGCCTATGTATCTAACAGGGTTAGTAAGGATATGTAACTCTACACCCTCCTCTTTAGCATGTTCTACCTCTTCTTTTCGGGCGGGCATCTCTTCCTCGGTTCTTCTATATATTATCATCGATTTTTCAGCACCGACTCTAAGTGCGCATCTAGATGAATCCATCGCAACGTTTCCTCCGCCTATAACCGCGGTTACCTTTCCTACCTTGATAGGAGTATCATATTCCGGGAATTTGTATGCTTTCATTAGGTTAATCCGTGTTAAAAACTCATTTGCTGAATATATACCGTTGAGGTTTTCTCCTGGTATATCCATAAACATAGGTGAACCTGCTCCGGATCCTACGAATATCGCATCGTATTCGTCCATCAACTCGTCCATTCCTATCGTTTTTCCTACTATTACGTTCGTCTCTATCTTGACACCTAATCTTTTGACGTAATCTACTTCCTTATCTACTATGCTCTTAGGAAGCCTAAATTCAGGAATTCCATATCTAAGCACCCCGCCAGTATCGTGTAAAGCCTCAAATATCGTCACATCATACCCTAATTTTACTAAGTCCCCTGCTGCTGTCAAACCTGCAGGCCCAGATCCGATTATAGCAATTTTTTTATCTTTTTTAGGCCTTTTTGTAAGGTCTTCTGTTGTTGAAGACATGGTTGGTTGTTTTTTCATGTCATAATCCGCGGCAAACCGTTCTAACCTACCTATAGACACAGGATCTCGTCCTTTTCCTTTGCCAAGTCTGCAATATTTTTGACATTGCTGTTCTTGCGGGCAGACTCTTCCGCATATCGCAGGAAGGTTGTTCTTCTCTCTGATGACGGATAAAGCGTCTTCTATCCTCCCTTCCTTTATACATTTTATAAATGCTGGTATGTTAATCTCTACCGGACAACCATCGATGCATATCTCTTTGCCCTCCTCCCTCTTACATTGAAGGCATCTTTCGGCCTCTTTTATAGCCGTCTCCATATCGTAGCCGAGAGCAACCTCGTCAAAATTTTTTATCCGTTCTTTTGGATCTTGCTGAGGCATCGGATTGGCGAGTTTTGGGATCTTCTTCTTACCTGATTTATCAGATTTATCGGTTTTTTCATCATCAGCCATTTTTTACCCCTTCTAACGATCTTTTCTCTTCTTCGAGAAATCTTCTGTTTCTCGCAATCAGATTATCAAAATCCACTTGATGCGCATCAAAATCTGGCCCGTCTACACAAGCAAATTTTGTACCATTCTCCGCATGTACTCTACAACCACCGCACATACCCGTACCGTCGATCATGATAGGATTTAGGCTTACTATCGTCTTTATCCCATAAGGTCTCGTAACATCAGCGACGACCTTCATCATTATGACAGGGCCGACGGCCATCACCAGATCTATCTTCTTCCCACTATCTATAAACTCTTTCAACACATCACTGACGAAACCTTTTCTGCCTTTCGTCCCATCATCGGTCGTTATATAGAATTCATCGCTCATATTGGATATCTCGTCTTCAAAGATCAGCAGATCTTTTGTCTTTGCCCCAATAATAGAGATTACATAATTGCCTGCATTTTTAAATGCCTTTATCTCAGGATATATCAGTGCTATGCCGACGCCTCCACCTATACACACGACGGTTCCGTATTTTTCTATCTCGGTCTCTTTTCCAAGCGGTCCTACCACATCTAAAATATTATCGCCCTCGTTAAGCATGCCGAGCTTTTTGGTCGACTTACCTACCTCTTGCACCACAATCGTTATAGTACCATTCTCAGCATCGCTATCTGTTATGGTCAGAGGTATCCGCTCCCCATGATCATCGATCCTCAGTATTACAAAATTTCCCGGTTTAGCATTTTTTGCGATCAATGGTGCTTCTATCTCGAATAATTTTACGTTTTCAGCAAGTATCTTTTTCTTTCTTATGTTATAATTCTTCATTTTAGACCCAGGATCTCTTTCGCTTTGTCGAATGCAAATTTATAGTCAAATATTCCTTTTTTGGCATCTTTGGCAGCCTGTAACATAGCTATCTCTACCTTGTACTTCAAATCACCAACGGCCAACGCACCCAGTCCATATACACCTGGTATTATCTCTTTTCCATTAGAAGAAAGTTCTAATCCTTCTATACCTAACGGCGGGTTTGCGTTCACATCGGCAACTACTTTACACTTTTCTAATTTTTTCAACATCTCTTTATTAACTAGACATACGCCTGCTTTACCTGTTGCAATCACTACATCGGCATCTTTGATCGTCTTTAATATCTCATCATCGGTTGCAGCTTGAACCCCATTCATCTTGAGACCCGACTCTTTTTCCAGTTCGGCAACGACCTCATCGGCTTTCTCTTTCTTCCTCGACGTAATGACTACTTCTGCACCCTCTGATGCACATATCATCGCGGCTAACTGTCCTACTTGGCCAGTACCTGCTAAAATAACGACTTTTAATCCTTTAAGACTGCCCAGATTATTCTTTGCTAATACTTCCTCTATCTTGGCAACGAGCGCGGATGCTGTTGTATGGCCTCCTCTCGGATCTACGATCACTGCCATCTCGAATGGTGGAAACATCGTCTTTTTTATATTTGCCAAGATTTTTTTTGCAGCCTCGTCATCTTTCCCTCCAACAAATATTGTGGTATGTGCTACTCCCTTTACCCCTCTCGGAAACATGGCGTCTTGTGTTAACGTTGTAGCGCTCTCTGGTGTTACTTTCGCGTATGGTACTACTATATCAAAACCTGCATCATACGATATCAGTATGTCGAAAGGTGTTGTATATTCATCGGTGTCGAACAATAGTAAAATATCCCTCATTTTAGATCACTAGGATTTTGAAACCTTTTATCTTAATATAAATTTTTCTAATAATCTCGACTTGTTATGGAGTCTTCCGATATTTATCATATCTGTCATTAAAAACAAAAATTTATATAACCAATTGTTGTAGTGTTTAACTAACCGTATTTATCTCGTATATAAAACATTAAAATAATCGTAAGGTTTATTGTCATATCAATAGTAATCGTAATATAACTATAACGAATATAAATAACGTAGATAAATGGATAAAAATACTAAATTTTAAGAATTTTAAAAATAACAACTTAAAAGAGATATAAAGTTATAATAGTTACTGGATTTAATAAAAAATATAGAGAAGGTTTTGTTCATGGCCACAGACAAAAACGAATTAGATGCGTGTAAAAAAAGGTTAGAAGAAGAGAAGACGTTACGAGGAGCATTATTAGACTCTTTTCCATCACCGTTGCTGTTATTAGGTATCGATGGGAAGGTATTATATTCCAACAAACGAGGCATCAATCTTTTAAACATAAACCCTAACGATTTGGGCAATATTTCAGTAAGAGATTTGTTCAAAGAGCAAGACGAGGTAAAACAGGTATTAAACGATGCAATAAAAGGGGATTTTGGTAGTTCTGAACTGACTTTGAATAGAGGAACAAAGGTCGTGCTAAATGTCTCTCCTATAAAGAGCGACAAAGGAGATATTATCAATCTTATTGGAAACATCTTCTCGATAGAGGGCATCAGCAAAGGCAGAGAAGGATCGAGTGATGACGACTTATTGTATAGATCGATATTCGAAAACATCGCAGATTGTGTAGCAATCATAGATAATGATGGACGATGGATTCGGACAAACTATGCATTTGAAAAACTTGTCGGGTACAAACCAGAAGAGATACTCGGAAAAAAGACCGAAGAACAACCTTTCTTGACCAAAGACTCGCTTAGGATTATAAAAGAAGTATTAATGAGCGAATTAGCCAAGAAAGGATCGACCGAAGGAATTGAGATACCTGTATTGAGAAAGGATGGCAAGACTCGTATCGGTTTGATCTCTGAAACGTTGATTAAGGACGAAAAAGGAGAAGTAATCGGACGGGCTCTTATAGGTCGGGATATAACAGAACTTAAAGAAAGAGAGAAGGTAATTGAAGAGAAAGAGCGATTTTATAGTCATATATTAAACAATTTAGGCGAGGGAGTGATCGTAGGTGACGCAAAAGGTTTTATCACCTTCATTAATCCTGCAGCAGAAAAAATGTTAGGATATTCAAAAGATGAATCGATAGGCAAACATACGTTAAAACACCCTGCAATGACTGATGAGGGCAGACTGATATTGAGCGAGATGTGGCAAGAGGCAGCCATAAAAGGACAGCCGGAAATAAGAGAGATGCCGATGAGGCGAGGAGACGGGAGAGAAATAATTATCTCTGCCATCCAAACGCCGATACGGGATGAGAAAGGGCGATCTACTGCAGGTGTTTTCCTGTTTAGAGATATTACAGAGGAGAAGAAGATAATATCAGAGATCAATAAAGTATTAATCAGTATTACTATGGGTGACTTCTCGCAGAGCGTTGATATAGAAGGGTTAACCGGCGATTGGAGAGAGTTAGGCGTGAATGTTAATACGGCAAAAGATTTGATACAGAAATCTTTCGAATCTTTATCAAGGATTATAGACCATAATCCGGTACCAATGGTAATCACGGACGAAAACTTGGATATATTATCTGTAAACGATTCTTATATTGACATAACAGGTTATTCCAAAGAGGACGTACTCCATAAAAGTTTAAAGAACTCAAGAGTCTTAGAGACCATAGAACGGGTCAACGTTAAAGAGGCGTTTGAGAAAGGAGTGATGAAGAGAGGTATCAATGTGGCAGAGACTCCTAACGGGCGGCTCACATTCCTCGTCAGCGTCCTGCCGTATAAAGACCCTTTGACCGGTGATAAAAGAGGATTGTTCACATTCATAGACATAACCGAGATCAAAAAGCGGGAAGATGCGTTAAATAAAGAAAGGGAGTATTCTAAGAGCCTGTTGGCTGGATTAGCCGCACCATTATGGACGTACGATGAGAATCTTAGAATAAATTATGTCAACACGGAGATGGAATCACTTTTAGGCTATTCGAGCGATGAGCTGATCGGGCTTGACATGATGGGGATAACTAATAAGATTGTGAAAAAAGATGAGATTAAAGAGGTAGAGGACCTAACTCGCGATGCAAAATCGCCTATTAGAAATTCAAAGATGACTTTTATCACTAGAGATGGTAGAGAAGTGCCTGTCCTCCTGTCATCGGCACCTGTCTATGTGCGAGAAGAATTTAAAGGGCTTGTCGTAACGGCAATGGACGTGAGCGATCTTGAATCCGAGCGTAAACGTCTAGAACAGGTCATGGAGGCACTTCCTGTAGGTTTGGTCTTAGGCAAGTATTCTACAAAACCTGAAGAGAGAACATGGGATTATGTAAACAGCGCTTTGGTAAAGATGACAGGATACG
>DUJX01000139.1 GCA_013329575.1 Halobacteria archaeon
ATTTTTGATATAACCGAGTTACCGGGGTAATCTGATGAGAGTAGAGAGAAGAGTGTTAAAAAAGGACGAAGGCGAGATAAAACTGATTCCACAGAGCTTGGATGATATATGGCATCTACAGCATATAATCGATAAAGGCGATCTTATATCCTCTTATGCGTGGAGGGATATAAGCAACTCGACGGATAAGATACGACCGGACAAACAAGAGAAGAAGAAAATTTGGATGGGTATTGAGGTGGAAGAGACAAAGTTTCATAAATTTTCAAACAGGTTAAGGATAACCGGAAAGATACGTACCGGTACCGATATAGGCCAGTATCAGACTTTTAATATAGAGCCAGGAAGCGAGATAAGTATTTTTAAAGAAAGGTGGAAGAAAGATCAACTGGAACGGATAGACGATGCTGTAAAGGCGTCTAATCAACCAAAGGTTATCATAATTACTATTGAAGAAGGAGAAGCTTCTGTAGGAATTTTAAGGCAGTACGGCATAGATGAATCGTTTAATATATCTTTATCATCCGGAAAATCCGGTGGAGAGAGTAAGAGAACAGAATTTTTTGCAGATTTAGTAAAGCAGACCGTCAATCTTTTTAGTGAGGGGACAAAGATCATAATAGCAGGACCCGGTTTTACGAAGAACGATCTATACAAATATATAAAAGAAAGACATCCACAACTCGTAGATTCGATCATACTTGAAGATGTATCATCTATAGGCGTTTCAGGATATCAAGAGGTTTTGAGACGGGGTGCTATCGAGAAGATAATCAACGAAGATCGGTTATCCAAAGAGACGCGATATATAGATATATTGCTGAGAGAGATTGCAACGGACGGGTTAGCCGCATACGGTATGGTCGAGGTTAAAAAAGCCAATGAATTTGGAGCGATCGATACTCTGCTGATCTTGGATCAATTTCTTAGAGATAAAAGAGATTTAAGCGAGGACATAGACTCTTTTTTAAATGAGGTAGAGGCAAAAGGAGGTAGATTGATAATATTCAGTTCGGATTTTGAACCTGGAAAAAAACTGGCCGGTCTGGGCGGAATTGCAGCAATTTTAAGGTACAAGATTTCTTAATATAGATTACCTTTTGATATGTCCTCGTTATCTTAATTAACCTTTAACTTTTTAACATAGGTTATTCTTCGTTTGAACGGTCTAAATACTCTTTATACTGTACCATTTTAGATAAGACATGAGCGGCATCCATCGATGAACTATAAAATGGTATTCCATTCTCTTCAAGATATGTAACGCTCTTAGACTCCAATCTTCTGGATATATTAAGAGCAACCAATGGCTTTTTGTATTCTTTCAACCCTACAAAATTTTTAACAAACTCTGACTCTGTATCCTCCATAAAATCGATCATACTCTCTGCGTAATGCCTCGTATCCTCCATCCTATCGAGAACCGTTTTAAATATGGATGTAAACAGCGGAATCATACATACGACCGCATCTATATTATCATCAGTAAGTACAAGCCTATTTATCTCTATGAACAGATCCCAACTACCATAGATGCCTGCTGCAGTCATATCGACCGGATTCTGCCTGCTCCAAAATGGGGGTAACAATTTGTTAAGCGAATCCATCGTTTTTTTAGAGAGGGAGGGTATTTTTAACCCTTCTTTCGCGCATGCATCCGCGGTTAAAACCCCAATACCGCCCCATGCACTGACTATACCTATATTTCTGCCTTTAGGCAGTGGCAACATATAGAATCCTTTTGCCAGGTTAACTAAGTCGTCCCCATCTATTGCAGTTATTATTCCAGTCTGTTTGAATAAAGCGTTATAGACCGATGAAGAACCTGCCATAGATCCTGTATGGGAGCTTGCAGCTTTTGCACCTTCTTCTGTAATACCACCCTTTATTACTATAAACGGTTTCTTCTCACTAGCTTTTTTTGCTGTATTCAAAAATCTTTTACCATCTCTAAGACCTTCTATAAATGCCAAGATTACCTTCGTATCTTCGTCTTCCGTAAAGTATTCAATCAAATCTTCAGTATGTATATCAGCTTCGTTACCACTGCTCACGAATTTGCTAAATCCCAATCCTTCAATGGACCCGGTAGCCATTGTAAGCGAGCCTAACGTTCCACTTTGAGAGACTATAGATATGCCCCCCTCTTTAGGAATGAGCATATTCATCAAGGCATGTAAATGGACTTTAGAGCCCGAAATACCCATACAATTCGGTCCTATTATCCGCATTCCACCATTATTTGCGATCCTTACTATCTCTTTCTCCATTTTTCTTCCATCATCGTCTGCCTCTGAAAAACCTGCGGATATTATGACTCCAAACTTGACTCTCTTATCGACACAATCTTTTATAACGTCTTTGACATTAAAAGCAGGAACGCATATTATTGCCAGATCTACGTTGTACGGAATATCTTTAACATTCTTGTAAGATTTTAAACCGAATATTTCTTCCTCGTTGTGATTTACCGGGTAGAGATGGTTAATGCTGAACCCACCAATAATAGTAGTAAGAAATGTCATTCCACCTACTTTTCCAGGATTGTTAGATGCACCGATTATTGCTATCCCCTCTGGGTTAAAAAGAGGGTTTAAATCCAGATAAGATTTGTCATTATACATATATGGTCTGTAAAATTAATCTTAAATTTCTAAATTTAAATATATCCTTCTCTGGCCAATAATTCTCCATTCAAGATCGCCGCCCCTGCAGCACCTCTTATTGTGTTATGAGACAATGCTATGTATTTTATTCCGTCAAAATCGTCTCGTACCCTTCCCACCGATACGGTCATACCTCTTCCTATATTCCTGTCCAACCTTGTTTGTGGTCTATCATCCCTCTCGTGCAAAAAGATTACTTTTTCAGGTTCTGACGGTAAGTCTTTTAATTGCGGATCAAACATTAAAAAAGCATTTTTTGCGTCTTTTGCATCTATTTTTTGGTTCGTTGAAACCCATATTGACTCAGTGTGTCCATCTATAACGCCTATCCTATGACAGCCGGCACTGACTTTTATCGAGGCGGGTTTTACTCTATCTTTATCCATATTACCCAGCAATTTGAGCGTCTCTGTCTCCATCTTTTCTTCTTCGCCTTTTATATACGGGATCACGTTATCCAGTATGTCCATCGAAGATACGCCGTCGAATCCTGCACCCGAGACGGCTTGCATGGTCGCCACCCGTACCTCTTCTATGCCAAACTTCGTTAAAGGTTTTAGGCTGAGGACCAATCCTATAGTGGAACAGTTCGGGTTGGTTATTATAAACCCGTCCCATCCTCTCTTCTCTTTCTGAATATCTATCAAAGATATGTGGTCTCTATTTACCTCTGGAATAATCAATGGGACATCTTCCTTCATTCTATTCGCGCTTGCATTACTAGAGACGGCAACCCCTTCTTTTGCAAAATTAGCCTCTATTTCTCCGGCTACATCTGATGGCAAGGCTGAAAATACAAGATCGGCATCTATCTTCTTTGGATCCATCGGTAGGATCTCGTATTCACCGATCTCTTCTGGTAGTTGCGTATCCAATCTCCACTTCTTCGTGTCCTTATACGTCTTACCAACGTTACGTTCCGATGCGGCTAGGCCAGTAATCTCAAACCACGGATGGTTATCCAATAACTGGATAAACCTCTGCCCAACGGCACCCGTGGCCCCTAATATGGCGACTTTCTTATTCATAATTCTGCTCGTCTTTTTTATAATATCTTATTTAAGATTTTGCATTATTCTTTATTCTGTTATTTTATTGAGCCGTTTAAATGGGACCGTCTATTTAGTTGTTGGATATCAATGCAGAAATTCTTGATGCGGCGGCTGATCCCTGAGAAACGCTTAAAGATGTGTCTTTCAATCCTTCTGCACAACCACAGACTAAAACTCCTTTTTTGCTCGTTTCGATCGGTGATAACCTTGAATTACCAATAAAAAATCCGTAATCGTCCGTTGCTATACCCAATATGTCAGCCAGGCTTTTTGCATCTTTCGATGGTAACGATGCCTCGGCTAACACCAACAAATCCAAATCCAACTCGAGACTCTTATCAGTAAAGGTCTCAAAAAACTTGACTTTTATCTTGTTATCGTTCTTCGATACAATAGCAGGTTTTCCTCTCAAGAAATGAACACCTTTTTCTCTGGCATCTCTATACAGTTCCTCTGTGCCTTTAAACGGAGTTCTTATATCCATATAAATCACATAAACGTCCTTGGTTGGATCTTCGTCTTTCAATTCGAGAGCATTTTTTATCGTAAAAGAACAACAGTAGTTGCTACAATATAGGTTATAGTTTATGTTTCTGCTACCAACGCATAGTATAAATCCAACTTTTTTTGCCTCAGTGCCATCCGATGGTCTCAGTACCCTGCCTTTTGTCGGTCCGTCCGGATCGAGCATCCTAACCAACTGCATCGATGTTATAACATCTTTAACATCTCCAAACCCATAAAGCCCGCTTGGTTTGAATAGATCGTACCCTGTAGCCAGAACTATCGTCTTTGTCTTGATCTCCTCATCTTCGTCCGTCATATTCAGATCGATGGCCCCCTCTTCGGCTACCTTGACACATTCGCCACATCTGTCACAGTGTTCTGCATCTATGGCAAACAATTTTGGAACTGCGTTGGGGTATGGCATATATATCGCTTTTCTATTGTCTAATCCCTCATTATACTCGTTTGGTACCTCCACAGGACAGACTTCTACACATTTACCAAAAAAGTCACCCATTTTTTTTACGAATCTTGCTTTACGGGTAATCTTTATGATGTAATCTCCAAAATCACCTGTACATTCTTTAATCTCTGAATTGGTCATCAATTCTATATTTTTATTGTTCAATAATCTATCAGTCTCATCTATTAGACTCTTTTTAGCATCTTCAAATTTTGGAAAAGTTTTCGTTAGTTTGGATACCTTTCCCCCGATAAAAGGTGTTTTTTCTATCAACCCAACTTTATATCCCATCTCTGCAAGATCTAACGCCGATCGTATTCCTGAAACTCCACCACCAACAATCACTGTATCAAATTCTTTCAAATCAGATTCCTCCTTCCATCTTTTCTGTATTTTTTATACATTGTTTGATCTCCTCTTTTTTATCATCTTGAAACATTGACCTTATAGAACCGACCATCTTGTTGAGACCTCTTACATAAAGCTCCTTCGTATATGATTCGCCATTGGTAAGCTTGTCTATTGCTCTAATCCATGTTCCAGAATGTCCCAGGCCTGCAAATATCTTCTCTCTTGTAATCGTTATTGCATCCTGCGGGCACGCCTCTTTACATGCTCCACAAATCATACAATAGGACGAATTTACCCGTACAGGGGATCCATATATAGCCTTACACGGGCAGACGTCCATGCAGACTCTACAATCTTCAGTGCACAACTCATTTTTGATCGATACAGTACCTACATATATGCCTTGTTTGACTATTGCACCATTTGGACAGACTCCTTGGCACCAACCACATGCTATACATTTATTTTCGTCAAAATAAAAAGATCTACGATATTTATCCAGTTTGTTAACCTTAACAGACGGATATTCTTCGGCTAATCTTACACATTCATCGTATCCTTTATTTAATGCGTCATTGAATCGGTCTATTAATTTTTTTGGAGCATCTTCGGGGAGATCGATTGTTATTAACTCATACCGATTATCTTTATCTTCGCCCAGATCTATAGCCTTGGTTGGACAAGACATCTCGCATAAGTTACAGATTGGATCACATAAAACATCATTCCAATCAACTTTTCGTATAAATTTTGGAAAATCATCTCCTAATACATTTCTACTGACAGTTCCATCTATTTTAAACGTTATTGCGTTAAAATAACATACTTCGGAACAAACTCCACAGAATGCACATTTTTTTTCATCGATGATGGCGAGTGCATTCTTTTTTAATCGTCCATCCTCTATAACCGCCGGTTTTAACGATATCGCATCTTCCGGACAGACATTAATACATGTACCGCACCCTTTACATGTTTTTGAGTCTATAATCACCTCGTGTTTACGAAAGTACATCTCCCTTTTAACTATTGACTCGTTGCCTCGTGTAATCTTAATAGGTTCTCCTCTCATTATCCATAGCCTCTTTTTACTAGTTCTTATTTTTTTCTTATCCTCTTATATAAAATGTATCATACATGAAGTTATATATAATATTTTTACAATGATTAAAAAAAGAAATTTATTTATTATACAAAATTTATCTGCAAGTAAAAAGAAGCATCCATATTGTTAAGAGGTACTTTCATGAAAAATATAATTCTATTAATGATCGATTTGGGCTCTGGGGAAAAATATACCGAAAGATTGGATGAAGATTATATTGCCGGCTATCTAGGAGTTAAATTATTAAAAGACAATGTAGGCAAAGACGTAGAACCGTTAAGCCCTGAAAATTTATTGGTGATTACTACAAGCCCGTTTGCTGGGTTACCTATCCCGTGTTCTGGTGGAATCGGCATATATTCTAAATCTCCTTTATCCGGTTATATAGGCGAGAGTTATCTATTCGGTACGTTTGGAGATAGGATGGCACGATCCAATTATGATATCATTGCTGTTAAAGGTGTATCTGAGAAGCCTGTATATCTATATATCGATGATTCATCCGTTTCTATAATCAGGGCAGATAAACTGAGAGGATCAAGTCCTTGGATGACGGAGAAGATAATTAAAGAGTCGCTGAACGATCCTTCTGTCGGTGTATTATCGATCGGTCCTGCTGGGGAGAAGAGTGTAAAGTCTTCGACCATATATAGTGATCTGCAATATACTAGGTCTGGTCTTGGTGCCGTCATGGGTTCGAAAAAATTGAAGGCGATCGCTATTCGAGGTAGTGGAGGATTAAAACCCAAAAATCCGGGTAAAATTATGGATTTATATAAATCTTTAACTAATAAGATTGCAGAGGCGTATGGTGGTATTGATCTTATAAATAATCTTGTCAATTATAATCTTCCAGGACATAACTTTAAAAAAGCGTCTGTAGAAGAAAAAAAAGGTTTCACGAGTCTTATTGATCAAATACAAAAATATAAACTTAAAAAAGAATCGTTTCAGCAATTTCCAATCTCTTTTTCAACTTTATACCAGGTAGATGGTATAACGACCCCGGTTACGTTGGGTGGTATAGCAATTGGCGTATTAAATGGAATATACAATGCCGATACCATTATAAAAGCAGAACATCTCTGTTATAGCCTCGGTATAGATCCTTTATCTATGGCTGTCGTTATGTCACTTGCAAATGAGTTAAAAGAAAGAAAAGAGCCAATATCTTCCGATATAGGATGGGGTAAAGACAAAGAAAGTTTAGATTTTATAAAATCAATCGTTAATGACGATAATATATTTGCTAACGGTGTAAGGTATGCTGCGGATAAATTTAATGCAAAAGATATTGCTATGCATAGCAAAGGCATAGAATTGAGCATAGATGCGTTTATAGACAAAGATCTTGCTTTTAATACCGCAGTATCTCCATCTGGAGCGTATTTTGGAAGCAAAGATTTTGCTAAATCTCATATATACAATTTTTTAGGCATATACCCGGCGGTTCATGACTTTTATTCTGACGAATATATCTACCAATTATATACATCGATCACCGGCGACCGAGATTTTGATATCGGACTATTAAAAACGGACGTTATTAGTATAGAAAGAGAGTTTAATATACAACAAGGATGGAATGAGGAAGACGATATGCTTCCATCTCGGATTATAGATGAACTTTTTGGCGACAAGGATAATTTCTTATCACGAAGGCAAGATTTCTACTATTTTATGAAATGGAATAAGGATAATGAATAAATTACAAAAAGATAACAAAAAAAGGAGTGAGATACTTGGCAAAGTTCATATTTTCAGATACTATGAAATGTAACGGGTGTGGCATCTGTGAACTGATCTGTTCATGGTATAAAGAGGGAAGTTTTGATCCGTTACTCTCTCGGATAAAAAAGACACGGCTTGGTCTTGCAAATATTGCTACGGCGTGTAGATTCTGTGAAGAGCCACCGTGTGTGGTTCAGTGTCCTACCAAAGCGTTAACACAGAAGGATAATGGAATAATAGATGTAAATAAAGAAAAATGCGATGGATGCGGATGGTGTGTTGATGTATGTCCGTATGGCGCGATAAATATTCATCCTGATCGATTTGCTATCATATGTGATCTGTGCGACAATGATCCTCAATGCGTGAATGTCTGTCCAACGGATGCATTGATTTTAGTCGATCAAGACGAGTTATCCAACTATATAAATTACGATCTCATCGAAAGAGACTTAGGAGGAGATGTTTAAATATGTCTTTATTGAACAAAGAAGAGATGTTATTAACGGATATAAAAGAGTTGACGGAAGATTATTGTTACAAG
>DUJX01000032.1:0-15439 GCA_013329575.1 Halobacteria archaeon
CTATTCTCGCCGTAATCTCGAGCAGGACATCGTTATCTTTGGCTAACTCTACCTCTTCTTCTGTTATAAATCCTGGATGGGCGAGTATATCTACATCTTCATTAGCAACAGCTGCTTTATTCGTCCCATTAGCAACGGGTTCTACGATACTCTCGCCATGAATAACTATTATCTCAGCGCCAGCTTTTTTGGCCTTTTCAACAAGTTTATCAATCTTTTTTGGGGGAACGTGTGTTATTTCTACTCCAATTAAGACGGCTATCTCCCAATCGCCTTCTAACTCTTTTTTTGCTTGTAAAAGAGATCTCAAAACAAAGTCGTAATTGGAGAAGTCAACATGATCGGTCAATGCGATACCCTCGTTGCCAATCTTTGTTGCTCGTCTTACTAACTCGCTCGGGATAAGATCCCCATCACTGAATATAGTATGAGTATGATAATCAAACATAAAGATATCACGTTATTTTTGTCTTTTAAGTCCTTCTGCAATCTCTTTAATAATATCTGTCTTTGATTTTTGATTATTATCGATGATTATAACTCTTCCGCTCTTTTCCCACCACGATCTAGGATAAAACTTATCCTTCTCTATTACCACATCAAAACCAAGTTTTTTTGCTGTATTACTTAAATCTTCAATGGTCGGGCGTTTAATGCTCAGCCGTCTCGGTGCTCTTCTACCGTCTTTCCTCGTTTTTGCAGAATCAAAATATACAGGCCATAAAATAATATTCTTATCTTTTTTCATCTTAACTCAACCAAAATCCACATGTTAAAGACATCACAAATCAAAGATAGGTGAGATACGCGAATCTATGATCTGTAACATCATCCGTTTTTAAAAAGATTCGTAAAATTCTGCTTTAAATCAGATTTTTAAGATACCCGTTTCTCATCAGCCAATCTCGTTGTGGTTTTGTATAAATCCAGGTTATATCTCCTTTTGTATCCTGAACTGCCCAAGGAGTAACGACAACCAAAGAATCTTCTTTTAACCATCGTCCACCTTTCAATCTTCCTGGAATCCTACAAAATCTAGTTATCCCATCAGAACATCTGACTCTCAAGTGATTTGATCCTAGTCGCTGTTCTACCAATCCAAACAACTCTTTTCTCTCTTTTTTTGGTATATAGACCCGTATTACTTCTTCTGTTGTATTATTCTTTTTTTTATGTTTTGCATGTTCTCTATTATTCAGTATAACAACCTCCTTTTTATTAAGTCTTAGTCCTTACTTATATCTTCTCTCTTATTGGAGATAATATCTTGTTTAAATAAACAATTGCATTTTTTTTCAAATCTACCGGATGCAGATCGCCTTTTAAATAATCGTTTACAAACGCGGTATAATTTGAGTATATCACATCTCCGCCGTATTTTGTACTTCTTTCTATAATGACATTATCATACTTTGGGAATACAAAATATTTGAATATATTAATAATTGGGTTATTCTCGGTTGAATTAGGAGGACAGAACGAAGAAATTATCTTCTTTTCGACATCGTCCTCCGAATCATCCACTGCGATAAAATTTGCCTTAGAACTCGACATTTTTTCGCCATCTAATCCCTCAATTATTGGAAGATGAGTACATACCGGTTTTTTAAACTCCATGCTGGGGAGTTCTTCTCGGGCAAGCATATGAATCTTTCTTTGGTCTATCCCGCCCAATGCAACATCTACGTCTAATCTTGCTATATCCATAACTTGCATTAAGGGATAGATGATTTGAGAGACTTTCGGTGATTCCATGTTTCTTCCTACCTCGTCCATGCTTCGTCTCGCCCTGTTTAAAGTAACCTTTCTTGCCAATATTAAAACGTTCTTCATATATTCTGGATCGAGTTGGAAACTGCTTCCGAGCACATAGTCTGCATCGAGACCTGTAGCCTCAAACACTTTTTTGTTCATCTTAGCAATCTCTTCTATCTCGTCCAGAGATCCTTTATCGTTAAGATGTGCATGTAAGTCTGCCAAAAGGACTATTACTTTAAAACCAACATGTTTAAAATCTAATAACTTAAATACGGTTAATAGATGCCCTAAATGTATCTTACCGCTCGGTTCATAACCGGTATAAATTTTAGGCGGTATATTTCTCGATAACAGTTCCTCCAACTCATCTTCTTGTATGACCTCTACAAGGTTTCGTTTTACGATATCTATCTTATTCTCCATTTATCAAACCTCTATCTAAACCAAATCTTTTTTTAAATCTTTTAAATTTAGTTAATATTAAATATCTTGTATTCTTTTTTACTTATACGGATTACTTATATAATAAAACACTACCATCGATCGTTCTTGTTTTAATAGGTTATCGTAATAATATAACTCTTCATTTATAAATTTTGATGAAATCTATATAAAAAACAAAAAGTTACAAGTATTTATTAACTTGTTTGATGCTAACTTTTTGGAGGTTTTAATCGAAATGCCAATACACCCAATAGAATATAGATACGGAACTCGAGAGATGAAAGAGGTATGGACGGAAGAAAACTACCTAAAAAAGCTTTTAGAGGTAGAAGCAACGTTATCCATTGTAGAAGCAGAACTGGGTATCATTCCTAATGATGCTGCAGATACAATCGCAGAAAAGGCTAAGACTGTCTCGCTCGAGAGAACAAAAGAGATCGAGGATGAGATAGGGCACGATATAATGGCGGTCGTGCTTGCTATATCGGAAAAATGCGGTGAATCTGGAAAATGGGTTCATTTTGGGGCGACATCTAACGATATAATCGATACAGCACGTGCTCTGCAGTTTAAAGAGTCTATAAATGTATTAGAGAATCATCTGAAAGAGCTTTTAAGAGTATTGATCGACCTATCATTTGATAATAGAGAAAAAGTCTGTTCGGGAAGGACACATGGCCAGATGGCGATTCCTACCACGTACGGGATGAAGTTTGGGATATGGGCCTCAGAGATAGATAGGCATCTGGATCGAATGAAAGAGATGAATAGAAGGTTATTAGTCGGAAAACTCTCTGGTGCTGTCGGTACAATGGCAAGTCTCGGGCAGAAAGGGATAGAAGTACAAAAAAGGCTTATGAATAAATTGGGTCTTAAACCAGCAGAGATAACAAACCAGGTAATCCAGCGAGATACCTATGCAGAATATTTTTTCTGGCTTGCAAACATTGCAACTACGTTAGACAAGATCTGTATCGAACTGAGAACATTACAACGTACCGAGATCGGAGAATTGAGAGAGGGGTTTGGAAAAAAACAGGTTGGATCTTCTACAATGCCTCATAAGAGAAATCCGATAAAATCAGAACAGGTGTGCGGGATAGCGAGGGTTGTACGTTCTTATGTCGAACCTGCTCTTCTAAACAACACACTCTGGAACGAGCGGGATTTAACCAACTCATCTTGTGAGCGGATAATACTACCAGAAGCATCGATCTTGGCGGATCATATAATAAAATTAACATCAAAAATTTTAAGTAATATTGAATTTAACGACGAAAAAATAAGAGAAAATCTGGATATATTGGGTGGTTTAAACCTTTCAGAGAGAATAATGATCGAGCTGGCAAAAAGAGGCCTTGGAAGACAGGAAGCACACACGGTGATGCGGGATATCGCGATGGAGGTTTACAATAGCGGTGAAGAGCCGATAAAGATCATAAAAGATAACGAGACGATCAAGCGATACTTTAAAGATTATGAGATAGACGAGATGATGATGCCGGAGAACTATATCGGTATGTCTGTTACGATCGTCGAAGACTTGGTAAGAATGTTAGAAGAAAAATGGTTTTGATTTTAAAGATGATATGTGAATGAATAATGATAATATAAAAATAGATAAGAATAGAAGACTATATAAAGAGGATAAAATAGATAGCGAGAAAAAATTATATAAGGACAAAAACCTCTTAGTTATCTTTTGTATTACTCTAACGGCTGTATTAAGCGTTACAAGTATATCTCCTGCATTTCCAATGATTGCAGAGGTATTTAATGTATCTGATACGAAAATTGGTCTATTAATAACGGTATTTACTCTTCCAGGTGTCATATTAGCGCCGGTGATTGGAGTATTGGCAGACCGATTGGGTAGAAAAAAAGTGCTCGTCCCATCCTTGGTCCTTTTTGGGATAGCCGGTACATCGTGTATATTTGCACACAGTTTTAGAGCACTTCTATCCCTCAGGTTTATCCAAGGTATCGGTGGAGCTGCCATAAATTCACTCAATAATACAATAATCGGCGATCTTTACAATGATAGAGAATGTACTATAGCAATGGGGTATAATGCAACAGTCCTAAATATTGGAACGACAGCATTTCCAGTGATAGGCGGAGCTTTATGTGCATTAGGGTGGTATTATCCATTCTTCTTACCATTGGTAGCAATCCCAATCGCTATACTCGTATTATTCATATTAGACAGTTATGATCCTGAAACTAATCAAGATTTAAAAGAATATCTGAAGAATACCGCTCAAAGTCTAAAAAATAAGAACATTATACTTCTTATTATAACCAGTTGTCTATTATTTACGATATTTTATGGCGTCTATATGGCATATTTTCCTATATACATCAGTAGATCTTTTAATCCAACTCCTCTGCAGATAGGGATAATCTTAGCAAGTATGTCTCTTACAACTGCGGCTGTAGCGTCACAATTGGGTCGTCTTTCTTCTAAATTCTCGGTTAAAACATTATTGATCCTGGGTTTTTCGCTTTTTGGGGTAGCATTCCTGATCATTCCGGTAATTCCGACCATCTGGTTATTATTTATCCCCACAATCATATATGGTCTTGGTCAGGGTATTACCAATCCGATGATACAGTCTACTCTCGCCAGATTGTCGGATAAGGAGTATAGAGGGATGGTAATGTCTTTAAGCAGCATGTCTATCAGGCTGGGACAGACGGTTGGACCGTTGCTGTTTGGATTAATATTAACAATTTTTGGGATGAACCATGTTTTTTATGCAGGTGTATTGTTATCGCTTATTGTTGCTTTGGCCATCTTAAATATATCATCAGATAATAAAACCACGACTGACTAAAATGAATAAATAAAAAGAGAGAGTAAATAAGAAATTTAGCATAAAGGTTAATAATCCTTAAGGTGATAAAGAATCGACCTATGAGAAAATCGTTATATATACTTTTTGTTGTCTTATGTATCGTCCTCGCCGATGTAGGTCCTCTCTGTATCTCCTGTTTGGCAAAAGAGGACACAACCTTTTCTGAATATTTTCCGAGATACCAACCGGATAACTCTGATTTATTGATCTATGAGGTCTATCCAAATACATATTCTAAAAACGAGTCAGATGAGTTTGTATCTATAATAAATCCGTCCAGTCATGATATAAACTTAAAAGATTATTCTTTTACCGATCTTGAAGGAGTTATTGTATTCCCTGATTTTTTGCTTCATCCAGGGGATAAATGTTACTGGGCGTACTCGAGCGATAGGTTTTATGAGACGGTGGGATTTTATCCTGAGTTCTCTTATGAAGGGGATACTTCAAAGATTGGACAGACAGACGGACAGATAAGGTTGGCAAATAATGGAGACGAGATCATACTTAAAAAAGGTCCTATGATAATAGACGTATTGGTCTACGGTAATTCAACCTATCAGGGCGAAGGATGGGGTGGAGAGGCTGTAAGTAAGCCGAGAGAGGGTGAAGTTCTCTGTAGAAATTCTTTGACCGATCATAATTCGAGAGAAGATTGGGAGAAGAGTAGTGATGAAGCGGTTCTGATAGGTCTAACCAACTTTAAACCAGAAAAGTTTGAGTTTGATGGAGAAGTAACCGCTTTTGTATCCCCCGATTCGAGTTTTGTTACGCTTACAGATCTTATGGATAAAGCAGAATATAGAATTTATGTATACGTATATACAATTGATAACTTTTCTTTACTCCCTTCTTTTAAAAATGCGTCTGAAGACGATGTAGATATCAAGTTAATCGTTGAGAAAAAACCTGCCGGTGGATTGAGCGATAATGAATTAGAATTTTTATATTGTCTTAAAGATCTCGGTGTAGAAGTAAGGCTCGCTGAGAAACCTTATGTCTTCAACCATCAAAAGTTAATAATAATAGACGATTGTGTGGTAGTCTCTTCGGAGAACTTAGGGTATTCTGGTATCCCTGTAGATAACACATACGGAAACAGAGGTTTCTGGATTGCGATACATGACAAACAAGTTACGAATTATTATCTAAACCTGTTTAATAGTGATTGGATCAATTCTGATAATTTTAAGGATTATAAAAGCCAAAAAGATCATACAACAGATCTAACCGATCAAAATTACACGCCTTCTGGTAACTATAAGGCAAAGTATGACCCTAAAACGATGTATGGACATTTTGTTGTCTATCCCGTGATAGGTCCTGATTTTTCAATAGATGATAATCCTGTATTAGATTTGATAAAAAAGTCAGAAGATCATATATTAGTCGAGATTTTCTATATAGACCTTTTATGGAAGGATAACGTAATACTGAACGAGCTTATTAATGCAAGCAGGAGAGGGACGGAGGTATATATCCTTTTAGACTCGTCTGATTATAATACCGAATATAATAAGATAGATAACGACGATTTTGTAAGGTTTATAGAAGATCTGGCAGAGGATAAAGGATATCCGATTCATGCAAAACTGATGAAAGATGACAGTATCTTAAAAATCCATAATAAATCGATGATAATAGACGATGCGGTATTTGTATCGAGTTTCAACTGGAACGAGAACAGTTTTTTAAATAACAGAGAGGTTGGTGTATTGGTCGAGAACGAAGATTTATCCCGTTATTATAAAAAAATATTCTGGGACGATTATGGCAGAAAAACCAATTATGGAAGCCTGATCTTGGTTATATTCGTTATTATTATTTTATTATCATTTTTAAGTTATAAAATACTTCGTAAAAAGATGAGATGATGATTTTAGATTTATAAAAGATCTGTAAATATGTCGGAAGAATTAGACGTAATGGGCGCAGATATAAGGAAGGGTAGAATATAAGGGACATTTTTTAAACTACCAGATCAAAAAGACGAGTTATAGTGGTGTAAAGAGTGGTAGACCTTTGCCGAGAAAACGTAGGTTGGATGGAGAATCTATTGATCTTTTATATGAGGTCCCATCGTGTTTAAATGATCCTAAAACAAAAGATGGAAGATTCAGAGAACCATATTTAAGTTTATTAAAAAGTAATTTGTCTTTTTTCGTTTATTAACCTTTCTTCTGCCAGTCTGATATAATCTGGGTTTAAGTCAAAACCTATATAATCCAGGTTTAATCTTTTAGCAATGACACATTCAGACCCCGACCCTACAAAAGGGATCAAGACAAACCCGTCGTCCTGCCTTGCCGACTTTATTAATCGCTCACACAACGCAAGAGGTTTTTGTGCAGGGTGTTTTTCGATGTTATGACCTACATGCGATCTCAGCTCTTCTGGTTTACAGATTTTATTGTTACAAGTCCTACAAATAAACCATCTTTCAGACATACCGGCACCGCCGGCAAGCGCCGGGATTTTAATGACATCACGAGGTAGCGCACCTTTCGGATGTGCGTTATAAACGGTCTCTTTTCCGTGTTTGCTTAGCCTACTCCNNCATACCAGCACCGCCAGCAAGCGCTGGAATTTTAATGACATCACGGGGCAATGCTCCTATTGGATGTGCGTTATAAACGGTCTCCTTCCCATGTTTGCTTAGCCTACCAACCGTTTCTGCCCTCTTTTTACCTGCTGCACCGTTCAAAAATCCGTCAGTGTATGGTTCTCTGACATCGTCCTCATTGAATACTCTGTCGTCTTTCCAGCAACAAATAATTGATTCATGGCTTCGTTGCCAGAAATGTATGCTCGGTATATTTTTATTTGTGTAATGCCAGATTAGCCATCTCTTTTTCAGTGGTATTCTGACCGATAGATGGGCTAAAATCTCGCTGAAACCATAGACGAACATAGTTCCATTCGGTTTTAAGATTCGTATACACTCTTTCAACCATTTATCCGACCAACTAACATATTCGTCCAGAGCCCTGATATCCGTATTGTTCCCAAAATCTTTGCCAATGTTATATGGCGGATCGGCTATTATGATCTGGGCGCTTTCGTTAGGAAGATGACTTAATCCGTCCAGTACGTCCATAACATAAAGTTTGTTCAGTTCTAACATCTCTCATGCTCCAAAAGTAAAGATTTAACATAATCGTAATTCGGTTATCATATAGATCCATCCTCTTTCTTCCATCACTATTTAAACAGATTACTATTTATTCCATCTTTAATTAAGTCCTTAAAAGACGGTACCAACCAATGATTCTTAAGCAGATTTTTTGTTTTTCTGTAAGCATCAGATTAACATTTTGATGATAGTATCTATTGGATCAATATAAAAGGATTTATTTCACCTATCTGTTCATCAGGCATGTAAAGGAGCGTGATCATACCTATTACAATGATCTTGAATCTTTTAGAGTCCAGATACTCTTTAAACTTTATGCTCGCATCGTCCAAGATTTTTTTATAGTTTTCCCAGACCAGATCTCCGAAAGGACATTCAAAAAGAGATGATGTTGACGGTACGACGATCAAAGGTACCTCGTACCATTCTATCCTTCTCTCCAGAACTTTGCTCATCAGAGAGATGATCCAGTACGGCATAGATTGTTCATCGTTATTGCCCTTATCTTCCATTTTTCGATCCTTAGGATCTTCAATAAAAGCGATAGCATCGTTATACATCGATAAAATCTTTGCAAATCGTTCTGCCACAGCCTCTATATAAAGGGCGGTCTCTCTATCCTTCTTTTCCAAAATTTCCTCCGTGATATCTCCGAAGGATAGCGATAATAATCTCTCCCTCGACTCCTTAAGTTTATCAAAACTCAAAAATTTAGTATCGATTATAGTACTCTCTTTTATATCGAGTACATCATAAAATATCTTGTAATCTTCGATCTCTATACCTATCGCATATCTGGGGTTGTTGACGACCTTTGCCCTTTTGTTAACGACTACGTCGATATAATAGGCATCGTTTTTCTTATAGATCTGTGCCTTTCCAAACGATAAATCTCCCTCTAACGCATCAAATAAAAACTCTATCTCATCTGTTGACGTTGAGACGAAACCAATAACATTTTTATCCTCGTCTAACGAGAAGTTTATCTTTACAAAGATCAGTTCCTCTTTATTACCCCGCTCTCGTTCTCTTATGATGGCTTCGCAATCGTTGTTAAAATCCAGAATAAAGTAAAAATTAGGCAGTTTAATCTTTTTTGCCCGATCTGCAAATGATGCTATATTCCTTTTTATATTATACGTAAAAAAAGAATCGATATCTAAAATATTACTGTTTTGTTGTGCGAGAGTAAACAGCCGACTGCCCTCCGCTAAAGCCTCGTCTAACTTTTTCTTGTTATCTTGTCCTACGATATATTTGCATCGTATAGTTCTGCTTACCATGGCTCTTTCTTCACTCCTAATCTATAACCTATATAATTTACGGATAAATGCAAAAGTGGTGTAATAATCAAGACTACTATCATTATGTTACCATACTTATATAAAAAACTATTTAAAAACCATTCTCGTACGAATATAAAAGAGAGTAGCCAGGAGCCAAATACAAAGTCTAACTGATCTATGAGAGGCAGCGGTGCACCACGTTCTAACCCTAACCTGCGTTTAAAAAAGCTCTTGATCAAATCTCCTAAAAGAGCACCAAAAGATAGACATAACAGGGCTGATATCGGAAACTTTGGAAATCCTATGTATGGAGATAATATATTCTGGATCAAACCTATTAAAATGCCGCATAACGTCCCGATTACAAGACCTCTATATGTCTTTCCATCTCCAAAGATGCGGTAACCATCTTTAAGTCTTCTTCCGAAATCTATCGGTCTTCCTCCACCGAATAACGCTGCAGAGGGGTTCGGGATATATGCAGGTAACATAAGCCATATACTTAATAAGATCAGATATAATATATTCATCAGCACAATATCTTTCAATAATAATACGATATAATAAGTTAATGTTTTAAATTTGAAATCGAAAATATTATAAATAGATAAAAGATAGATCAGAGTTAAAAAATGAAGAGATGGCAGATTTAGGAAAATGATTTATATAAAATATACAAATTAAAAATAACCAAGAAGGATTTTTAAATGAAGAGTTATCAAAGTTCTCTCAAAAAAGGGCTTCCTAAAGAGACAAAATCCATATGCCCCGTATGCCACAAAGTGGTAGATGCAAAGATATACGAAGATGATGGAAGAGTGATGATGTCAAAAGATTGCCCCGAACATGGCAGTTTTAAAGATGTATACTGGTCGGATGTCGAAGCGTATCTACAGGCAGAGAAGTACTATTATGATGGACGGGTAGAAAAAATAAATTATGAGGCAGAAAAAGGGTGCCCGTATGATTGTGGTCTCTGTGAAGAGCATCTTAGTACAACGATCCTGGCTAATATAGATCTGACAAACCGATGCAATCTTAACTGTAGTTTTTGTTTTGCGAATGCCAACGTAAGAGGATATGTCTATGAACCCTCTTTTGAAGAAGTCGTGGAGATGCTAAAGGCACTCAGAGCCGAAAATCCTCCGTGTCCTGCTGTACAATTTGCAGGAGGAGAACCTACGCTCAGAAAGGATTTATTTGATATAATAAAGACTGCAAAAGAGATGAAATTCTCTCAGGTTCAGTTAGCAACGAATGGAATAAAACTTAAAGATATCAATTTCGTTAAAAAGCTTAAAGAGGCAAGATTAAGTACGATTTACCTACATTTCGATGGTTTTACGACAGATATAGAACCGTATCTAGATATCAAAAAAGAGGTTATAGAGAACTGTAGAAAATGCGATCTTGGGATAGTGCTGGTTCCAACCGTTTTTAGAGGTTTTAATGATCACCAGATAGGGGATTTCATAAATTTTGCCGTCGATAATATAGATGTAATAAGAGGCATCAACTATCAACCGCTATCTTTTAGTGGACGGGCTACAGAAGCCGAAAGAGATGAGAAGCGGTTTACAATTCCTGATCTTTTAGATGAGATAGAGAAGCAAACACACGGACGGGTATTGAAGAAAGATTTTTATCCCGTGCCGAGTGTGATACCCATCAGCAAATTAGCAGAAGTTTATAAAGGTAAATCACAGATAGAGTTCAGTGCGCACCCTCATTGTGGTCTGGCAACCTATCTGTTTGTAGATAAGCAGAATATGGACGAGCTAATACCGATAAACAGGTTTGTAGATGTGGATAAATTTTTTGAAGGTATAGAACAGATAGCTGATAACCTGTCCAAGAAAGGGATAATAAACAAGGTTAAGGCGGTCAAGAGCGGTTTAGATGTGATTTTTAAATATATAAATAATTCAAAAAAGCCCCGTTCTTTGGATTTTACAGGTATGATCGAATCGATCTTGATAAATCAGGATTATAAGAGTTTGGGAGACTTCCATAAGAATGCGCTCTTTATAGGCAGTATGCATTTTCAAGATATGTATAATATGGATTTAGAGCGGCTAAAACGTTGCGTGATACATTATGCGACACCGTCTCCTGAACGAAGAATAATTCCATTTTGTGCGTATAATACATTATACAGAGAAGAGATAGAGAAAAGATACTCGATTCCTTTATCTGAATGGAGAAAAAAATATGGAGATGAGAGAGAATGATATTTGAAAACATAAATTGTTCGGTATGTGGTATGGCATGTGATGATCTCATCGTTGATGTAGATAACGATAAGGTAACGGTGGAAAATGGCTGTTTGATGGGAAATGCCAAATTACAAGAGTTAGTAAGCGAGAACAGGATAAGAGAACCTTATATTTATGGAAGACCTGCAAAATGGGATGATGCGATAAAAAAATCTGCTGAGATTTTGAAGAATGCAAAAAGGCCCCTTATCTTTATAGGTAGTGAGACATCTACAGAGGCGATGCATGTAGCGATAGAGATAGCGATACATCTCGGTGGTGTAATCGATGATTGTGCTACGATATGCCACGGTCCTACCGTTATGGGATCACAAGATTCCGGTAAACCAACATGCACGCTCGGAGAGATCAAAAACAGGGCAGATTTGATAATATGCTGGGGATCTAACCCAACAGAATCTCATCCGCGAAATTTATCAACTTTTACACTCTTCCCTAAAGGATATTTTACAAAAAAAGGCCGGAACGATAGAAGATTGGTGGTTGTAGATCCGAGGAGGACAAAAACGGCAGAGATCGCAGATTTGTATGTCAAGATTAAACCGGGATACGATTACGTTGTATTTAATGCTTTGACGGCCGTTTTGTTAGGAGAAGATATAGACGAGAGTATTGGAGCGATGACCGGTGTATCGAAGGAACAGGTATTGACTCTCGCGGAGATGATGAAATCGGCTAATTTTGGTGTTATACTCGCAGGATTGGGCGTGGCAAGCTCTCCAAAGAAGAATAATAATGTAAGAGCTGTAGAGCGGCTTGTAAAAGAGCTTAATAGGTTTACAAAGTTTTCTATCCTTGCAAACAGGGGTCATGCCAACGTGGCAGGGTTTAACCAGGTCTGCACATGGATGACCGGATTTCCGTACGGGGTTGATTTTTCGAGAGGTTATTCGTATTTTAATCCTGGAGAGACCACCACAGTAGATATTCTAAGACGTGGAGAGGTAGATGCCGTCATGGTTATAGGCTCGGCATTGGCATCACACCTGCCGAGAACGGTTGTAGAGTATATGGCAAAACAGCCGATAATCACTATAGATATATCAAACTGTCCGATGACGATGATAAGCGATGTTGTTCTTCCTGGTGTGATGGATGGGGCAGAATGTGAAGGAACGTTTTATAGGATGGATGATATACCTCTTAGAGCGAGAAAGTTTATAGATCCACCGTTTGATTATACGACATCGAACGAGGATACTTTAAAACAAATATTTGAGGAGATTAAAAGATGAGATCGCTTAATGTTGTTCTTCTTACGGGCTCAACGATACGGCAGGGTATGGTCATTAAAGGTGGAGGAAAACTGACGAAAGAGTATAGGATCGAGGCCGCATACTGCTTATTAAATTCTAATGATTATGCAAGGCTCGGTAAGCCAGAAAAGGTTAAAGTCAAGACAGAGTATGGCACGGTTACCGTTTTTGCAAAAGAAGACGCGGGTATGTTCGAAGGGGAGATATTCATACCGAGGGGACCATGGGCGAACATATTAGTAAGCCCTAAGACGATGGGGACTGGGTCTCCGATGTATAAAGGGATGAAAGCCACGGTAGAGCCGAGCAATGAGGACGTTTTAGAAAGCAGAGAACTATTTATAGGGCTTGTAAAAAAAGTAGGATAAGGATCTGAAAGAAGGAATAAAGACAAGATAAAAGACATGCTGCCAAAACTCTAAATCCNNCTATATCCGTATTATTCTTTTTTTATAAATCTTGCTTATCAATACAGTCTTTACATATCTTTTTTTTATCTTCTTTATCATCCATGTAATATGCGAAAGGCTCTTTGCAGATCTCACATATGGCTATAACCTTCTTTTTTTTATCGGGAATCTCCAGATCGTTTACTTTGTAAGATAAAATATCTGTCCATGCTTTTAGTACTTCGGGTGCCACTTTTTCGTGCGGTATATCCTTCGTGTTCATAAACCAATCATAGATGATAGGGTAATCTTTTAATTTATCGATATCGACAAAAACCCTCACAGATTTGTTGCCCCATTTTTTGGATACGGTTATCGCAAACTTTCCTGTATCTTTTACGGTCAGCCTCTTGTTTCCTACAGTGCTCTTTGTCAATGCCATAATAGCGTCGGGTAGACAATTTATCGATTCTACCGTAACGAATAACTCGTCATCCAGGTTACATCCTAAAATCTCGCATGCATAGTTTAACATTGGAATTCCTAACGCGGCTCCCGGGCTAAGATATCCATGAAACTTTTCTATCTTGTCTATCTGCCCTCTTAACTCGTTCTCATCAATCCTATTCTTATCCGTCGTCATATATCTTACATCCATTCATCCAATTGTGATATCTCTTTATGACCGAGCATTATACTTCCCGTAACCATATAGATTACTCTTTCAAATATGTTATAGGCATGAGCAGTAATTCTCTTTAGGAATCGGGCTATAAGTAGAAGATCCGATGCATTCTTAAGTTTTTTTGGATCTTCTATGATGATGGTCAATAACTCTCTTCTAACCTGTTCATATAATCCGTATGTCAGCTCGGCTTGGCTCTTCATATCCTTATAACCGGACAAATCCTCATCCTTGAACGCATTGAGTGCTTTATCCAACATATCTTTACCTATTTCTATCATTCTCGGGATATCGATTAGCGGTTTGATGAACGGCTCATCACCTACCGCTATGGTGACATCTGCAATATTTCCTGCAAGGTGTATCAGTCTATTCAGATCGGTTATAATTTTCATACATGTGCTAATTATCCTTAAATCTTTTGCAACGGGCTGTTGAAGGGCAATAAGCTGAATACATTTATTTTCTATATTCAGTTCAAGTTTATCGCTATTTTTTGTTTGATCTAAAACTGTATTGGCTAATTCCACATCTTTTGTAAGAAATGCTCTCGTTGATGAATCGATCAACTCTTTTGCTAACAATCCCATCTTATATACATCTTCTTTTAGCGAGGCGATCTCTTTTTTATATTTTTCTCTAGCCATTTTTATACCTCTTAAAAATCATCGGAGTCTTCAAGTTTAATGCATAATACGGTTTTATAAAATATCTGTTTATATGAAAGGAGCATATAGATAAATATTTATCTAAACTCAAACTATAGATGAACCTTGAATCATTCGAGATTCAACCAAATTTACCTGTTATATATGCTTCCGTTCTTTTATCCCTCGGTGTTTCAAATATTTCGGACGTATCACCGTACTCTACAAGCTCACCCAACAAGAAGAAAGCAGTATTATCCGAGACTCTTGCAGCCTGCTGCATATTATGCGTTACGATGATTATTGTATATTTTTCTGCAAGATCTAATATAAGATCCTCTATCTTGGACGTGGATATAGGATCGAGGGCTGAACAGGGCTCATCGAATAAAATTATATCGGGATGGATAGATAACGCTCTAGCGATGCACAGCCGTTGCTGTTGACCACCGCTCAATCCGAGAGCCATAGCATCCAACCTATCTTTAACCTCATCCCATAGTGATGCAGCAATTAATGAAGATTTAACGATTTCATCAAGCTTTTTTTTATCCTTTATACCATGAATTTTAGGACCGTATGTTATATTGTCTCTAATAGACATAGGAAACGGATTTGGGTTTTGAAATACCATCCCTATCTGTTTTCTTAGATCATAGACGTCTACATCTTTGCTGTATATATTATCAAATCCATCGAATGAGATC
>DUJX01000032.1:15503-15754 GCA_013329575.1 Halobacteria archaeon
GATGGACCGATAACCGCAGTAACTTTGTTTTTTTCAATGTTTATGCTGATATTTTTTAGTATATGATCCTTACCAAACCATAGATTGAACTCTTTGAAGACGATTATATCAGTCATCTTGATCACAGTACCGGTACAAGGTCAAAATCGATTGTATTGTCTTTATCTGACGTTCTTTTATTTATAACATATATACCGCTTTTAGGGATTATTCCATAGATTATAGTACAGCCGTTTCTTTCTTTGATCTTT
>DUJX01000054.1 GCA_013329575.1 Halobacteria archaeon
GCAAGATCGAGTAATATGGGCATCAAGTCTCTTCCTTTTATCCTGCCTAACCCGCCCTCAGCACACTCGAACTCGTTAAATCTTTTAACCTTATCCGTCCGTACACCTTCGCTGGATATACAAATCGGAACAGGATCACCGGTATGGTTTCCTACCGATACAGGCGTCGTATGATCCGAAGTAATAACAACGATAGTATCACTCAGATTGACTAAACTTTCGAACGCAGCATCGACTTTCTCTAAAAACCTCCTTTTTTTTGAAAAATCTTTGTCGTGTCCTGCCTCATCGGCACCTTTTATATTCATCAATACAAAATCGTGATTATCTAGTAACTTTAGTGCATTCTCTACTTTTTTATCCACATTCGTGTCTATGCCACCAGTCGCACCCTCCGTGAAAGCAAAATCAAGCCCACATAGCCTGGATATTCCTATGACCAATCCCGTTGCAGCAACCGTGGCGCCTTTCATACCGTATTTTTCCTCAAATTTTTCGACATCTGGTACGACGCCAGCGCCGCGCGGAAGAATTACGTTTGCAACAGGCAACCCGCTCTTCTTTCTCTCCTCATTTACTTGATGGTTGGATAATACCTTGATACTCTGGTTGACAAAATCGTTCAAGATCTTTGCTGTTTTTACTGCCATATTGTTCAAAGGTTCGGCCTTTTTTAACGGTAAAAGATCACTTCCAGGATCGATATCCGTAACCTTATAACTTAATCCGTCACCTCTAAGAACTAATGCTGCTCTATGCCCAGATGACCTTTTAAACAGAAAATCAACCGGTAATTTTACGTTCTGTTCTATGGCTCTTGCCAACTCATCTGTATCGTTGATACGACCAGCCCTTCTGTCTACTATTATACCATCTTTATACGTAGCAAAATTGCACCTAAACGCCAGATCACCTTTTTTAACATTTATTCCAGCACCCATCGCCTCAAAAGGCCCGCGACCGGTATAGACTTTATATGGATCGTAACCGAGGATAGATAAATGGCCAACGTCCGATCCTGGTGGTACTCCAGGTGATACCACATCCATCATACCATTTATGCCATTTTTTGCTATCTTGTTCATATTCTTCAGATTGGCATCGCTAAACGGCGTCTTTTTCTCTCCATCGATCACGACAGACCGATCCGCAGCGCCATCCAATACAATAAGAAGTATTTTTTTATTCATCTCGGAAGTATTCGTATCCTAAACGGGTTTGTACCTTAAACGGTTACACTCTCTGTATCTTTAACACCCTCTGAAAATGTGTTTTGGCCGAAGCTACCAGTAGGCATAGACTCTAACTGAGTTTTACCTATCTCTACACGTCTCAACGGAGATATCAACCTCGCCTCTTTGTATATATCTGATGCAAGTTTTCCTAAAACGACAGCCTGGATAAATTGATTGAACTCCAATTTTTTAGCACTATTTTCGGTTATCTCCTTCATGATTGCCCTGATTTTTTCCTTCTTTGTCGTCTGTATTCTTTTTAACGTAAAGGCATATGGTTTTACCCTGACTTTGTATCCATCAGCCGTCGTTACCACAAAATTACCATATATCATAGACGTCCTTCGTCTTACAAGGCTTCGCAGATAATCTTTGGTTAGTTCGTGAGAATCAAACCTCGTATAAGCTTTATCTCCCTCAACACGATCTATTTTAAAGAATAGTTTTATATTCTGTTTACTCCAATCGTTTATTATATCGGCCAGAGTCATCTTAACCTTTCTTCCAATAAGTTTGTTTGGATCGTCTGCTAACGTCTCTTTAAGTTCAACATTACCGAATACCTCAGGCACTACTAACGTGTACCATTTCTTTTGCTTCCATTTATCTATTGATTTTCTAACCTTTTTAGCCATAATTTCACCTCTTTTTAGGCCATTCTAATGTTTTTGGAACTTTAGGTAATTCATTGATCCTATCTCGGATGATTGCAGGCCATCTCTCCATCTCAAACCCATAATGAGACAAGAATACAGCCACCCACCGCGATACACCAAGCCCTACACAACCAGTCCATACAGGCTTTGGAGAACGAATAGAGAAACCTGTAACAAAATGCGTCCCGTGTATGTTTACAGACCCCACAGATATCGTCTCTCCTCCAACAGTCTCAACCCTTATCTCAAATTTTGGGATATCTGGATACTCAATATTTCTCTTCTCCTCTCTCAACCCTTCAAGATAAAACGGATCATCTCCAACCTCTACATGCCAGTTCAATCCCATCAAATCCAGAACATTCATGTATGCATTGAGACAATCGTCTGCGATCTCCTTGACCTGGTCTAATGTGCCTAAAAAGACCATCTCGATTCTTTGAAACTCGTTTACTCTATCCAATCCTTTTGTAGCTCCGCCTTCCCATCTATATGTAAACCCCGACCGATCAAACATTTTTATTGGGAGTTCATCGATATCTACCATCTCATGTGAGAATATCTGATAAAACGGTTCGCATTGTGCCGGTGCTAATACATAAGATGGGTCTTTAAGCCCCTCTTTCAATATCTGTATAGGTATATCATCACGGATAGCCAGTTCTTTCTTGAACCGTTCATAAATTTTAGGATCTCGTTTTGGCGGTGATACATAATACATCCCTTCAGGTAAACCTTCAAGATACCTCATCTTCTTCATAATCTCGAGCGGGATCAGTTTTGGAAATAATGCCTCTGAAAAGCCCAATTTTTCAGGCATCTCTTCGACTATAACGTCGGATATGGCCCTAAACAACTTTGCATATGGCGGCAGATATATCCATTGCCCTTTTCCAGGAAAACGTTTAATCCAGCCAATCTCTTCTGCTGCTTCGGTCGGATCCTTATCTAAAGCCAGTTTTACTCGATTCTTGCATTTGTATAATATGGTCCCAGGCTCGATCTTTGCAATCTTATAAACCAGATAATCTTTATCGGCCATCTCAGATGTTTCAGCCGACTTTGTACTTGAATCTCTTTCTATCTCATCTTTTAACAATCCTATAATTCTATCGATGGAATGAGACCTAAGATCGCTCTCGGAGAGCTCTTTGAGGTAAATCTCTACGTATCCATCACCATCGATCTTAATATCTTCGATCTCGGGTATATCGCTGAGAATATCCTTTATCTTATTTAGATCTACATTTTTATCGGCAATTTTAATGCAGTAATACTCAGTACTCACTCCTCTGAGCCCTATTTGGTATTTTCTACCGAGTAAGTCTCTAAGCGGATTGTAAAGCCGTATAAGTGCATCGTGTGCCCGTACATATCTATCAGATAAGAGTTCTAATGAGATCGTATCATCTGAAACCTTAAAATCTAATATTTTTGCACCTTTGCCCTCTGGTGCCCCTTTTACCAACAAGTTCTCATTTGCCTCTTTTATAAGATCCGATATGTCCTTTTCTGCAGGCTCTACATTTTTACTCGTTTTAATCGTACCTTTCAAATGAAACTCTAATTCACTCATCTTAAAATCCCATTGTTCTCATTTTAGTTTAGTATTAAGAATGTTATATATATCCATTATGATTTTTATATTTATCAACAGATCATCCATAGTAAGTAACAACGATCCTATGGAGGAAGAATCGACCGAGATCTCTAACCCGTTATCGTCCACACGTCTCTTGATAGCAGGAATATTATCGGGATCTATCGCTTTAGCAATAAGAGAAGGATACTCATCTTCTATATAAATTCTTCCTTTAATCTCCATAATACAAGCCTCGACGTTTATTTTTTGTCGTATTTTGCCTTACCGTACTATCTGTTGGCCTATAATCTCATCTGCAGTATTTAAAAACAAATCCACTTTATCAGACGGAATACTTGCTCCAGACACTATGTTATGCCCGCCACCACGGCCACCAACCTTTTTTGCCGATATATTTGTCACTTTTGCAAGATCAAGTCCTCTTTGGATCAAATAATTCGTCCCTCTAGCAGAGATCTTTACCTCACCATTGCCGTTCTCACCATTTGCTGTATTT
>DUJX01000148.1 GCA_013329575.1 Halobacteria archaeon
ATCGCTTTAGCAATAAGAGAGGGATACTCATCTTCTATATAAATTCTTCCTTTAACCTCCATAATACAAGCCTCGACGTTTATTTTTTGTCTTATTTTGTCTTACCGTACTATCTGTCGTCCTATAATCTCATCCGCAGTATTTAAAAACAAATCTACTTTATCAGATGGAATGCTTGCCCCAGAAGCTATGTTATGCCCGCCACCACGACCACCAACCTTTTTTGCCGCTATATTTGTCACTTTTGCAAGATCAAGCCCTCTTCTGATCAAATAATTCGTCCCTCTAGCAGAGATCTTTACCTCACCATTGCCGTTCTCACCATTTGCTGTATTTATAGCAAAAATAGGCAAGTTTGGGGAGACATACCGTATGATAGTGCTTGCAACTTCTCCGGTTATTCCCTTCTTATCTATATTGACATACTGTAGATTTTTTTTCTTTTTTAATTTAGTACGGGCATTTTTGACCTCTTCTATAACACTAATTTTAAAATCCAATGTATATCTCTCTGCCTCTTTTAAAATGCTTAAAAATTCTTCTGAATCTTGATACGATATAACTTTTCCATTTTTAGACTTGTATTTTCCCTTTAAACATAAAGATAGAGCTAATCCGGATTTATCCATCTTTCCGCAAGAGTTTAAAATATCTACCAAAAATAAAAGATTCTTGACCGGCCCTTCTTTTATAAAAAAAGTATCCCCAACAATACAATTTTTAACTTCATCAGGCAGATTATCCGGTAACTTTTTAATTAAAGACTTAGATAACCGGTCTATCTCTTCTTCGGAGAGATTATAAATTTTTGTATCGTGTTTTAGATTTAAACGATCCAAAAAAGATTTTACATCCTTTTCATCGCCTGAAAAATCAAAATAAGGATCGATGGAATACGTTAAACCAGTTAAGATATCTTCACCGCTCAGCTTGATACATCTCTTCGTCTCGATCATATTAGATCTTAACGCCTCGTTAACGATGATCTCGTTCGCTTTTTTTAAGTCTTGTTTATCTCCGATAGCCCCCACAACCGCAAGATATGATAAATCCTCGTTTTTACCCATCTTTTTAGCTAAAAAATAACAGACACCCGATGCAGATAACTCTTTACTCCCATCTATACCATACAAATGTGGATTGATATGGACTATATCATCGTAACCATCCTTCCCACCGGGCATATGATGATCCAATATAATAGTCTTCAAACCGGTTGATGAGATCTCTTCAATATTATTGCTTCCCATATCACAAAAAACGACTAATTCGTCATCGGATACATCTTTCAAGACAATTTTATCGAAAGATTTGATTATCGTAACTTGGTACCGTTTATTCATTCGCAAAAAAGCATTGCATAGTATCCCTGCAGCAGATATACCATCAGTATCGTTATGAGAAAAGACGTGTATTCTCTCGGCATCTTTTATAAACTCTACTGCATTATCCAGATCTCTTACCAGATTCTCCATATATGATTAAGAAAGAGAGTACAATACAAGATTTTTAGCTTAAAAACGCTATTTAGATATCAACATCTCTGCTTTATCCCTATCGTAAACCCATGTCTCGGGCAGAACGTTCTCTCGTTTATAATATCTTACAAGCCGTCTTATCTTAGATTCCGTCAATTGCAAGGCGCGCCTATTATGAAAATCTTTCTTATGGACCTTCAAATGCTTATTTAATCTAATAGCCTTCTCTATAAGGTTTTCTAAATCTTCAGGAATACTTGGAGCTTTATTTTCCTCTCTTAAAACCTTTGTTATCTTTGTATTAAGGATAAGCTTAGTACTCGGCACACCATAAGAATCTCTTAAGACCATACCGATCTCTGATGTGGACAATCCTTTCGATGCCAGATCCGATATTATCCCTTTTACTTCCTCTTTATCTTTTAAAGACCATTCAGGAGCGCTTGTTCTATATGGATGTGTAGAACCAGCCGATCCTTTTCTCCGTGCATACATCCTTGCCATTCTTTATAACACCTCTTTGAAATTATTGTCTAAATATCTTTTAAACTCGTTCACAGCAAATCCTCTATGTGATTTTTTATTCTTATCATCGAGCGATATCTCTCCAAATGTTCTTCCATCATATAAAAATATTGGATCGAAACCAAACCCTTCATCTCCCACCTCTTCATAGGATATAAATCCATCTACTCTTCCACCAAATAATTTTATACTTCCTTTTTCGTCACAATAGGCTATTACCGATTTAAAATAGGCTCTTCTATCTTTCTCGTCCGATAATAATTTTAAGATCCCTCTGTTTCCGATGGTATTCTGGGCATAAGACGAGAACACCCCGGGAAACCCGTTTAATTTATGTATAAAAAGACCTGAATCTTCTAAAAAGAGATTACCTCCATACTCGTTCCATAGGTATCTTATCCCATAACATGCCACATCTTCCAGATCGGATGCCTGTATCTCTGGATAACCCACGTTAAACATCTCTATCTCATAATCGGCCAATAACGATTTAACTTCGTAGAATTTTCCTTTGTTGGATGTAACAAACCGTAATCTATTCATGTTTATATCTACCCCGTTCTTCAATCTCTTTTACTCTATCAAGCACTTCTTCTGCCTTATCAAAGATTTTTTTGTATCCTTTAATAAAAGACTCTTTAAGTCTATCATAATCTTCATAGGTACTATGCAACATCTGAAAAAGAACGTGTATGTCCACCCCACGTCCTTCGACCTCCTCATCGTATCTCGCCAGCCCAAAATCTATCAAGTATACAACGTCTTCAGATGATGAATAGATCATATTTGCCGTGGTAAGATCACCGTGTATAATTCCTCTCTTGTGCATCCTGCCGACATGTTCACCTACTCGCTCAATAAGCATCTCGTCCACCGTCTTTTTGAGAGTATATCCATCAATAAGTTCCATCTTTATCGTATCATCGGTCACATCAAGTATTATAGGTGTAGGAACACCCACCTTTCTGGCGTCTGCCATTATCTTCGCCTCTGACCTTGTCCGTTCTTTTCTTATAATCTCATCGAGTTGTCTTATCCTATACCGTTTAGGCAGACGTTTTTTACTAACTACGCCATTATCTTTATCAAACTCTACATCTGCTTCGGCTCCTTTAACTGCTACCATCTTACCACGACCTCATCCTGCCTAAAATTCGGTCTGACCGTGGAATCTTCCAACTTTATCGTCATACCACTTTTTAGCATCAAAAGACCCGTATAAGCGATCATTACGCCATTATCGCCCATATATTTTTTATCCGGGACAAAAAATCTCACGTCTCTATCCTCACACATAATCTTTAACATCTCTCTCAACCGGGAGTTTGCCCCAACCCCGCCGGTTAATAAAAGTTCGTCTCTGTCCGTGTATGCAAGAGATCTCTCGGTAACCTCTACCAGCATAGAGAACGCATTCTCCTGAAAACTGAACGAGACGTCATCGAGTGATTCTTTAGTCGCAGCATTTATAGCAGCAGTCACGAGACCTGAGAACGAAAAATCCATTCCTTTGACGACATACGGCAGCTTTATATACTTTTTTCCTTTTTTGGCCAATTCCTCAATCTTAGGACCGCCAGGATGTTTTATATCGAAAGCCCTCGAAAATTTGTCTATGGCGTTGCCTACACCGATATCTAATGTCTCACCATATATATTATATCGTCTATTTCTAAGTGCGATGACCTGCGAATTAGCCCCGCTTACATAGAGTATCAACGGGTTTTTTGCACCGGTAAGCCATTTTCCAATTTCTATATGAGCTATACAATGATTCACACCGATTAAAGGCACATTCAATAGTAATGACAACGCTCTTGCCGCCGTAGCAACGGTTCTAAGACATGGCCCCATCCCAGGACCTATGGAGAAAGCAACACCATTTATATTTTTTGGATCTATATTTGCTTTATCTAATACGGTAGATATGACCTTCTTCATATTAGCCGCATGGCTTTGAGCGGCATCTCTCGGATGGATTCCACCCTCTACCGGCTTATATGGCTGGCTATACTCGGATAGAATCTTATCTTTCTCTACGATGGCCGCACTCAAGTTCCATGCGGTTCCTTCTATCCCTAAAACAATATTTTTATTCATGTGATCATCTGAAAATATTAGATACTAC
>DUJX01000024.1 GCA_013329575.1 Halobacteria archaeon
AGCCGCCCGGCGTCGAGGCGCAGGTGGTCGAACACGTTGAAGAGCATCCGCCCGGCCACGGCGCCGGGGTCGCGGGCGACGACGTCGGCCAGGCCGCGGAACTGCGACTGCATCGTGCTCTGGTAGGTGTCCCAGGGGATGCCCCGGGCGCGCGCGAACACCTCGTAGGCGACGTTGTGGTGGAGCTGGAAGCTCACAAAAAGTTCTTTAAGCCTATAAATCCTGAAACCATAGTTACAGAGCTCTTTAAGCATCTCCTCCCCATAACCTTTTCCTCGAGTCTCTTTATTCCCTATTAAAATGGATATCTCTCCTGTTCTATCCTTTAAATTATATATCGAGCAAAACCCTATCGGTTTATCATCGAGGGTAGCAATAAAATCGTAACTCTCTTTATTAATTCGCTCTCTCAAATATTCAACGGTATAAATATCCACAGGATCTTCCATGTACCTTGTACCTTCTTTATCATTAAACCATTCTACAAGGAGATTTATATCATATTCACTTATCTGTCTTAATTTTATCGTTATCTCGCCCTCTATTTAGTGCAAATCCGAGAAGCATATTAATAAACTCTTTAAAACTAATATTTGCGGCTTTAATCGCCATTGAAAAACCAGAATCTGTTGGATTTATGCACGGGTTCGGATTGACATCTATAACAAAAACTTCATCATCTCTTACTCTGAAATCTATCCTTCCATAATCTCTTATTCCTATCAGCCTGTATACTGAGAGGGCCAACATCTCGATCTCTTCTTTTAACTTTTGATCAACATTTGCAGGACAGATCGCCTTGGTCTTTTTGTAATAATCGCTCTCTGTGTACCATTTTGCCTCGTAAGGCAGAATTTTTGGAAAATCTTCAGAAAGATCAAAACATATCTCTGATAAAGATATAACTCTCGCCGCCTCACCATTTCCTATTATTGAGGCGCTTATCTCCCGCCCATCTATATATTCTTCACAGATTGCTGGCTCTTTAAACTCGTCAAATATCTTTTTTACCTCACGGTCAAGATCTTTATGGTTGAATACGACAGATTCGCTCGATATTCCTAAACTTCCATGCTCTCGCACCGGTTTGACAATAACTGGAAAATCGATACCAAAATCATTATCAGGATATTCTGTAAAGACTTTGAATGCCGGAACGTTTAATCCATTCTCATTTAAGAATTTTTTTACTGCACCTTTATCATTACACAATCTTAAAACCCGAGAATCGCTCCCAGTGTATGGAACTTTTATGTTATCTGCTATTATAGGCTCCGCCTTTGAATCTCTACCTATGCCTTCGGCCAGATTAAATACTACATCGAATCTTTCCAGCGCATCAAAGACATCCCATCCAACTTTGACCGGAAAAACGTCATGCTCTGGTTCAAGAGATTTTTTTATAGCAATTACACTGTCCAAAACCTCATTTTCCGATTTAACGAACGGGTCATCATCATCTACCAGATTATACAAGATTGCGATCTTCAAACTCTCACCTTTATGTTATATCGTTCTATCGCAGAGAAGAGTATCCGTCCTATAATCTCTCTATAACTCATACCAGCCGTATAACATGCTTTAGGAAACCGTGAGTTTTCTTTTGGATCGGGAGTTAAACCGGGCAACGGATTTACGTCGAGGACGTTAGGAACTCCATTGTCATCGAGTCGTATATCGATACGGCATAGGTCTCTACAGTCGAGAACTTTAAAAGTCTTTACAGCGATCTTGTTTATCTTTTTTGCAAGATTCGCATCGATATTAGCAGGACATCTTATCTTGTCGTCATCGAGATACCATTTTACCTCATAACAGTCGAATTTTGGAGCGTTATTCGGTAATAACGAGAAATCAAGCTCGATTAATGGTAGAACCTCTGGTTTATTCCCGATAAGAGCCACTGTAAATTCTCTTCCATCGACATATTCTTCTGCGAGAACGGGTTGCTTGTATCGATCTATAATCTCTTTTACTTCTTTTTTTAACTCGTTCTCATTAGAAACAAGCGACCTTACGCTTATGCCTATGCTTGACCCCTCGCGCAACGGTTTGAGAAATATTGGATATTTCAATCTTGGTAAGCCTGAGATCGAGGATACCTTTGAAGTATCCTTAACATCCCTAAATACTCTGAATCTCGGCGTTGGTATCCTATAATAAGACAGGATCTCTTTTGTCCGTGCTTTATCGAGAGCTATCGCGAGAGTCGTGGAATCACTTCCTGTAAAAGGTATACCGAGCATCTCGAGCATCATCGGTATCTGAGACTCTCTAGCCCCCCTTCCGATGCCTTCGGCGATATTAAAGACCAAATCAGGTCTCTCTTTTCTGAATTTTTCGAAAGCGTCGAGATCTGCTTCGATGGGTATAACATCGAATCCAAACGACTCTAACGATGTTTTTATAGCATTGATCGTGGGTATCTCGTCATATTCGGCAAAATCTTCTTTTCTTTCTCCATTAAACGAATTAAAAGAAAAACCGATTCTAAAATCTTTAAGGATTTCTGTATTCAAATTCTTTCCCTTCGTAGTTCACGAGAATAACTCTTTCATCGTTGATCTCTTTTATATAAGCAGGAAGTACCGGGATCTTCCCACCACCACCGGGACTATCAATCACGAGATGCGGAACGCAAAGACCGGTCGTCCAACCCTGAATCTTTTTGAATATTTCAAGAGCCTCTTGAACGGTAGTTCTGAAATGCTCAACCCCTTGAGACGGGTCGCAAAGATAAAGGTAGTATGGCTTAACCCTGTTCTTGACAAGTTTTTGGAATAGTTCTTTAAGAACGACCGGGTTATCGTTTACTCCTCTTAAAAGAACGCTCTGACTGCCGAGAGGTATACCTGCATCTGCAAGCAGTGATAGAGCATTGGAACACGCCTCATCTATCTCTCTCGGATGCTCAAAATGTATGTTTATGTATAGCGGATGGTATTTTTTAAGCATATTTACCAGTCTTAGTGTTATTCTCGCGGGATAGACGACAGGCATCCTTGTACCTATCCGTATTATCTCTACGTGGTCTATGCTCCTAATAGCACTAAGTATTTTTTCGAGATTCTTATCGCTCCGCATAAAAGGATCACCACCAGAGATAAGAACGTCTCTGATCTCTTTGTGTTCTCTTATATAATCGATCGCTCTCATTATATCGTTCATCGGTATCTCGTCGATTCGTCCTACTTTTCGTTTTCTTGTACAGAACCTGCAGTACATAGCACATCTCGAACTTACAAGAAGTAGTACTCGATCTGGGTATCGGTGGACCAAGTATGGAACCTTTGTGTCACGTTCCTCCATCAACGGATCGGGGGTATTGACATCTCTAAGTTCTTCTATAGAAGGGATACATTGTCTCCAGATAGGATCGTCCTTTTCTTTAATAAGGCTCAAAAAGTGTTTTGTTACCCGCATGGGGTAAACATCTCTAACTTTTTGTATCTCCGATATCTCAGAATTCATCGATATTAAAAACTCATCTAAAGCGCCGCTTTTGGGAGGCGGACGTTCTTCAGACGAATCCAAGTCGCCTTCATCAGGCATAGAAGTGCTCATTTTATCTATGGTAGTATTATATTTCTTGCTTATATATTTTTCTTTGATATATAATTCTATGCAATGTATGATACGATATAGATAAGGTAGTCTTTAAAATAAGCATATTTAAAAGATATATAAATAAAAAAAGGTAAAATATCGTCTCATTCTTCTCATTTGGTTTGTGTCTCATTATATTTTTTATTTTTTAAGATATTCAATACTTTAAATTTGTATACTATATGTGTATAATAATTAACTAAACAAGCATAAAATAAAAGATTATTCTGGTTAATTATCGCTTAAAAACCAATAAATTTTGTTTTTTAGTAAGATTTATGTATTGTATTTGCTAAAATGTCATATGTCAATAATTTTTTATTCATTTAGTAATTCTCTATATAAAACATAAGACACATAGGTACCATACCAAAAGATGTTGATCAACATTAATGGTGATTTAATTATGGAAACATTATATGAATATGACCGATTATTAGAAGAGTTGTTAAATTCAGATAAATTAAAGTATTGTTATGAATGTGGGACCTGTACCGGCTGCTGTCCAATCACTGAAATGTCCAATGGGATATATAAGCCAAGGAATGTCCTTTTAAAGATATCATTAGATCTTAAATCCGTAATTAAAGAGAAAGAGATCTGGTTATGTGCAAGTTGTCATAAATGTTATAGATTATGCCCCCAAGGTATAAAAACACCGGATATATTGATTAAGCTTAGAGATCTATCCGTTGAGCTGGGATATATCGATGGATTTATAGAAGCTTTGGATATAATCAAGAAAGATATTCCATTGCCGGCTGTTGCTCTTTTTATCGGTTTTGATCCGTTGTTTGGAACAACTGATCGAACAAAGATTGCAGAGATATTTAAAAAATTTATAGAAGATTATAAAGAGGGTATAAGTCTCGTCAACAGAGAGGATATAACCAGCGATAAACATGTTGCAATAATAGGATCCGGTCCAGCCGGATTAACTGCAGCAAAATATTTGATAAAAAAAGGATATCCTGTAACGATCTTCGAGTCTATGAGTGAGGTGGGAGGGATGTTGAGAAAAGGTATTCCCTTCTTCCGTCTACCAAAAGATATAGTGGATATCGAGGCAGAATATGTAAAAAAGATGGGTGTCGAGATAAAGACCAATTCTACGATTACGAATCTTGATGACTTAAAAGAGAGATATGATGCAATATTCTTAGCAATAGGCGCACAAAAAAGTAAGCATCTCGGAATTCCAGGAGAAGACTTAGACGGGGTTATTACTGCAATTGATTTTTTAAATAAGGCTAATACAAACGATATAGATATACAAGATAAAAAAGTTGTTATTGTCGGTGGAGGAAACGTTGCGATGGATGTGGCCAGATCTGCATTGAGGCTCGGAGCAAAACTGGTAAATGCTTGCTGTATTGAAGATAATGAGACTATGCCTGCTTATAAGAAGGAGATACAAGCCGCAATGATAGAAGGTACCGAGATAAAGACCACTCTTTTGCCCACTAAAATCTTTGGAGATAACGGACGAGTAACTGCGATAGAGTTTATAAAAATTATCTTAGAAAAATCAGAAGATACTGGAGATATAAGAATAATACCGGTAAAAGATAGTGAACAAAGGTTAGATGCAGATATAGTAGTATTGGCGATTGGTTCGGCAACAGACTTGTCCTTCTTGCCTGCTGAGATAATAGGACGGAACGTGATAGATGCCAATCCGCTTACTACAGAGACCAGACTTCCTGGTATATTTGCAGGAGGAGATGCAATATTTGGCCCTGCAACCGCAACAGAGGCTATGCTTACAGGAAAGAGAGCTGCATTCTCTATAGATAAGTATTTAAAAGGATTAAAAGACTTGATTTAATATAATAATGTTTAGTAAAGGTAACGAGGAGCTTAATATGTTAGAGGACCCCATTAATATTGATTGTGAAGATGACGCAACAAAACCGTTAAAGACATCTGATAAAGAAGAGGATGTAAGAATAGGGGTTTTTGTATGCCATTGTGGATTAAATATAGCAGGTTCTGTTGATGTTAAAAAAGTTGTTAATTATGCTACAACTCTTCCTAATGTCGTCTATGCAGTGGATAATAGATATACCTGTTCAGATCCGGGACAGGATGAGATAAAAAAAGCAATAAAAAAATATAATCTTAACCGCGTTGTTGTGGCGTCTTGTTCTCCCAGAATGCACGAATCTACGTTTAGAACCGCATGCGAAGAGGCTGGATTAAACAAGTATCTGTTTGAGATGGCGAACATAAGAGATCAGTGCAGTTGGGTACATCTGTACGACAAAGATGGTGCGACGGAGAAGGCAAAAGATCTTGTTAAGATGGCTGTTTCCAAAGCAGCGTTGCTTGCCCCTGCAAAAGAGATGGAAGTGCCTATAATAAAGAAAGCGCTTGTTGTGGGAGCAGGAGTTGCAGGAATTCAAGCTGCTCAGGATATGGCAGATGCTGGTTTCAAGGTTTATCTTATTGAGAAAGAACCGAGTATAGGCGGAAGAATGGCACAGCTTGATAAAAATTTTCCTACTGTAGACTGTTCGATCTGTATCTTAGGACCAAAGATGACCGATGCGGGTAAACATCCCAATATAGAACTTTTGTCGTATAGCGAGATAGTAGATGTTCAAGGATATATCGGAAATTTTTATGTTCGGGTTAAGAAGAAATCGAGATATATATCGACGGATCTCTGTAATGGCTGTGGCGAGTGCATGAACGTATGCCCTGTAGAGGTCCCAAACGAGTTTGACGATAATATCGCTCCGAGACACGCTATTTATATACCTTTCCCACAGGCAGTCCCGGCTCTTGCCACGATGGATCTCGATCATTGTATAAAATGTTATAGGTGCATGTCTGTATGTGGCCGTAAAGCCATAAATTTTACTCAGAAAGATGAAGAGGTAGGTTTAGACGTTGGTACGATCATCGTAGCGACCGGCGTAGATGTGTACGACCCAACACCTTTAAAACGGTTCGGATATTCAAAATATAATAATGTGATAACTTCTTTAGAACATGAGAGAATGATTAACGCAGGTGGGCCATCTAAGGGACATCTGCTTCGACCGAGTGATAAAAAGATTCCTAAATCGGTGGCTTTTATACAATGTGTCGGATCAAGGTCGGAAGCAGCAGGGCACCTTTATTGCAGTAATATCTGTTGTATGAACACGTTAAAAGATTCGCTTCTTATAAAAGAACATTGGCCTGATACTGAGATCAATGTCTTTTATATAGACATAAGGGCGCACGGTAAGGGTTATGAAGACCTATATAAGAACGTGATGGGGCGAGGGGTACGTTTCATAAGAGGACTGCCATCTGAGATCATCGAGGACAAGAAGACGAATAATCTGTATCTAGTCGGCGAGAATACTTTATTAAACGAGCTATACCAGTTGGAGACGGATCTTGTAATATTATCCGTCGGAATAATACCGAGAAACGATAGTGATACTATTAAAAGATTATTTAATCTATCTAAAACCTTAGATGGATTTTTTATGGAGTCAAATCCGATATTAAAGCCAGTAGATGCTCCGACAGGGGGTATATTCTTTGCAGGGTGTGCAGAGGGGCCAAAAGATATTAAGACAAGTGTTATGGAGGCAGGAGCTGCTGCGTCTCATGCAATGATCCTCATGTCTAAAGGAAAAGTCACCGTCGAAGCAATAACGCCGAGAATATTAGAAGATAAATGTGTCGGCTGCGGGTTATGCGTCAAAGTCTGTCCATATAATGCACTGTATCTTAATACTGAGACAAAAAAAGCCGAGGTTATAGAGGCGGCATGTGCTGGTTGTGGTACTTGTGGTGCGGAATGCCCGCAACATGCGATAATATCCAGGCATTTCACAGACGAGCAAATATATGCACAGATAGATGCTGCTACGGAAGAAGACGCCGATAAAAAGATAATTGCGTTCTGTTGTAATTGGTGCTCATATGCTGGAGCTGATAATGCCGGTGTAAGTAGGATACAGTACCCGACAAATGTACGTATAATAAGGACGATGTGTTCGGGAAGGATTAGACCTGATTTTGTAGAGCATGCATTCAAGAGAGGGGCAGGAGCAGTTATCGTTGCAGGCTGCCATCTGGGAGATTGTCATTATATTAATGCCAATTATCAGACAAAGAAGCGGGTTGAGAGACTTTGGAATAGAATGGCAAAAGCAGGACTGGATACTAGACGATTGCAATTAGTATGGATTAGTGCTGCAGAAGGAGATATATTTGCACGAAAGATTAGAGAAGTGAAAGAGGAGATTATAGATAAACTAACCAAAGAAGAGATTGAAAAAGCTAAAGAGTTCTTTGAGTCTAAAGAAAGAGGTAAGAAGAAAAAAGAGGAGATCAGCGTTCAATAAAAGCAAATCTAAAAGATTAAAAGATAAAAACAAATTATTTTTCATGATAATACGAATATATGAATATGGATAAAACAAAAAAAATAATTTTTATAGGAATCAGTGGAGCAAGCGGGGTGATCTACGGTATAAAACTCCTAAAATACCTGAACTCTTTAAATATCAAGACCGTACTATCATTATCGGATAATGCGAAGAATATAATAGCGGTAGAAACACCATTCTCTGTGGATGAGTTAAAGAATACCGCATCGCTTTATTATGAAAATGATGACTTCTTTTCTCCTTTTGCATCTGGATCTGTTATCTTTGATTCGGCAGTAATCGTTCCTTGTTCTATGAAGACTATTGGGAGTATAGCAAACGGGATTTATTCTAATCTAATAACGAGAGTGGCACATATATCTCTCAAAGAGGGAAGAAAACTTATTTTAGTCCCGAGAGAGACGCCTTATTCTCTTACCGATCTAAAAAACCTTGTTACTTTGAAAGAAAATGGTGCATGCATTCTACCTGCATCGCCAGGATTCTACGGGCAACCTAAGACGATCGATGATATCGTAAATTTTATCGTGGGGAAGATCCTAGATCAATTGGGTATAGAGAATAATCTTATAAGAAGATGGCGAGATTGAGTCTCTTAGCAAGAACCTGAACCTATGGGATTTGAAAAACTTTGGATCTTTGATCTGTTAGAAGATATTGCAAATCAAAGATTCTAATGAATAATCTGTGATTTTTCGTTTTCGAGGGGGTGTAAATATTGAGTAGACGATTAGAAGAGATCAAGATATATATGTTAGGTACTGCTGGAAGCGGGAAGACATCTTTTACTGCATCGTTTCAAGGGTGGTTAAAACAGCTAGATTTAGAGGTGGCAACAGTAAATTTAGATCCAGGGGAGATGAACTTGCCATACGATCCGGAGGTAGATATACGCGACTGGGTGGATCTTTACGATGTGATGGAAAAGTTCAAATTAGGCCCAAACGGTGCTCAGATTGCATGCTCTGATGAGATGGCACTCAAAGCAGACGAGATAAAAGATGCTATTGACTCTTTTGATGCAGACATCATATTGATAGATACGCCTGGTCAGATCGAACTGTTTGCATATCGAGAGACAGGCAGGATTCTTATAGAAAGTTTGGGCGTAGATAATTCGATAATACTCTTTCTCTTCGATCCGATAATATCAAAAAGAGCTAACGGGTTTGTATCATTGCAGATGCTTTCCATATCGACTCAGTTTATCTTCTCTCTTCCTCAACTTAATATCTTGTCAAAATCAGACATGTTTGATGATGATTTATTAAAAAAAATTATGGAATGGTATTATACACCGGAAACTCTTTATAATGATCTGATAGACCAGAAAGGTATCTCAAAAGAGATAAACATAGAAGTTTTGAAGATGTTAGAAGTGATCGGTATGCAAGGATCGCTGATCCCGATATCATCCGTTGATTTGAACGGGATGGACGACGTATATAATTTTATCGTACAGCTCTTTAAAGGCGGAGATGACATAGCCGATTACTAATTTTAAATTATCTGTGAGCAGGTTATATAATGAATAAAAAAGAGTATGATGAATCGGATAAAACAAAAAACACGAATAATCCATCTAAAGATGAAAAGAGCATAGACGATGATGAGATCTTAAAGAAAGAGT
>DUJX01000100.1 GCA_013329575.1 Halobacteria archaeon
GAGTGTAAAGCAATGTTGGATAACGGAGCTGCAGAAGAGTCTAATAAAATTTTGAAAGAGATAGGACTAAAATATACCGGCAATATAAATATAAACCATATCTTTGAGATTTTTTATTATTTGATTCCTGAAATAGAGCGGAAGATAACGAAAAAATTTGAAGATCTACCCGTCGCAGTGCATTACGGTTGCCATTATACTAAGATGTTCAGGGATCTCGCTATACCTAATTCGTTGGAATCGCTCGTATCTGTTACAGGTGCTACTCCCGTAGAATACACTGAAAAGAATCTATGCTGTGGAATGGGGTTTTCGCATACTTTAAACAATAGAACGGATAGTAGAAAGATCGCAGAAAGAAAACTACGATCGATCAAGGATGCAGGAGCAAAGGTGGTAGTAACAGCATGCCCAGGATGCCAGATAACCTTCGATCGAAATCAGGCAACGATAGAAGAAAAAACTAAAGAAAAATTTGGGTTGGTTTATCTAAATTATGCCCAACTGATCGCTTTAGCCATGGGTGCAGATCCGTACGATACTATTGGTATTCAGACGCATTCTAATCCAGTAGAGCCTATATTAAGATATCTTGATCGATGAAGTTATCGGTGAAATTGTGAGGATTCATCAGAATCTTTATATTAAGGATAGAGCTAAAACTACAGGTATCTGTTATCATGTATTATGTTGTATGACTCATTATTACTAGACCTTGCAATCATCGTAATAGCTGCGGAGATAGGCAGCATCATATTCAGCAAGCTGAAACTCTCTCCGATACTCGGAATGCTTATTGTAGGTATCATCTTCGGTCCATTTTCTCCAGGATTATCCATCGATCCGGCAAACATTGCAGATCTTGCCGAACTAGGCGCAGTCTTTCTGATGTTCAACATAGGTCTCGAGATGGACTTAAACGTCTTTAAAAAGGTAAAATATACCTCTTCTACCATTTTGATCATTGGTACTCTGTTGTCTTTTGGGGTAGGACTATCGCTCGGGCTTGCATTTGGATGGGATTTAATGAAGGCAGCATTCTTGGGCGCGATGCTGGTATCGACGTCTACAACTATGGCTCTCAAGTTTATGAGTGATTTAGGAACGAGGCACAGTATGACAATGGAGGCTGTTGCAGGATCTATCGTTCTAGACGACCTTGCCGGATTGATAGTCATGACCATCGTATCGAGCATCTTTGTAGAAGAACTGACGTCCGTGCCTAAAATGGTATCGGGAGTCGCGCTTATTGTTGTAATAATGCTCGTTATTATTTATATGGGAAGCAAAATTATTCCGTTAACTTTAGAGACTACAAATAACGTCTCTCCTGGTAGCGAGGTCTTATTCTCGGTAGGGATGTGTTTCTTACTGGCGTTTATATTCTCTATGTTAAATCTTTCTTCTTATATGGGCGCATTTTTTGCAGGGTCTATAATCGCATCCACAAAGTATTCTACAAACGTCTCTGTATATATAAAACCGCTAAGCAACTTATTTTCAGGTATATTCTTCGTATCGATGGGTATGATGGTAGATCCTACTAACCTCTTGCCTATTCTTCCAATTGCATTAATTATATCCCTTGCATCAATGGTAAAGTTCTTTGGAGCGTTCATTCCTTTATATCTCAAGAAAGTACCGCTCTATGATGCAATTGCAGGAGGGATATATCTTCTTCCAAAAGGAGAGGTAGCAATCATCGTTGCAGGGTACGGAATAAGTATAGGCGCGCTCACCTCGGACTTTTTGTCCATTGGTGCCATAGTTATGATCGTGACGTCTCTGATAACAGCATTGGCTGCCAGATTTGTCAGAGATATGAATGTATCGAAGAATGGTGCCTAACTATCTCGTTACACCTTATTTCATTAGACTAAATTGTATCCATTATCTTGATATTTTATTTTTTGTTATCGTTTATTATCAATTAAATCGTACTAACCTTATCTATCTCATAGTGAAAGCGGAGATGCCTGTTATATCCGATCCTAAGATCAATGTGTGGATATCATCGGTTCCTTGATACGTATATACGGCTTCTATATTGCACATATGTCTTATCGGAGAATAATCGAGAGTAACTCCGTTTGCGCCTAATATATCCCTTGCAACTCTTGCACAGTACCGTGCCACGGAGACGTTATTCTTCTTTGCCAGAGATATCTGTTGATGCCGTTCTTTTTTATCATCCATCATTCTACCGAGATGATACGACAAAAGTTGACCTTTTGTTATCTCCATAAGCATCTTTACTAACTTTTCTTGGACCAATTGGTAGGACGCTATCGAAGAGCCAAACTGAACCCGGTCTTTGGCATACTTCAACGCGGTCTCATAACAATCTTCTGCCGCACCGAGAGCACCCCAGGATATCGTATATCTCGCCTGATTGAAACACATGAATATCTGTCTCGTCCCCTGCCCGGTTATACCCTGCAAAACGTTATCTTCTGGTACCCTACAATCGTCAAACATTAATGCCCCCACATCACCAGATCGCATGGATACTTTTTTATCTATGAATGATTGAGTAAAGCCTTCCGTACCTTTTTCTACTAAGAATCCTTTTATCCCTTCTTTGTCTGTTCTTGCAAAGACTATCGCGATATCTGCAACCGATCCTTCACTGATCCATTGCTTGTTTCCGTTTATAACCCATTCATCCCCCTCTTTTTTTGCAACCGTCTCTAATCCTGCAACATCAGATCCTCTGTTCGGTTCTGTTAATCCGAAACAGGCGATCTTCTTACCTTTTGCTATCTGCGGTAGCCACGTCTTTTTTTGTTCATCCGATCCGAATTGCCATATCGGATACATACATAACCCAGATTGAACACCAACAAAGCTTCTGATGGAGCTATCCACCCGTTCTAACTCTCTACATATCAATCCAAACTCGATATAACTTAATCCAGGACCTCCGTACTCTTCCGGCACGGGACCGCCTATCAAACCAAGAGATCCCATCTTCGGTGCAATCTTCCTCAAATTTAACGGTTTTTCTTCTTGAAAAGCATCGACGATTAATGGTTTAACCTCTTTATCTAAAAATTCTTTTGTGCTATCCTTAACAAGTTTTTCTTCCGTTGTAAGCATACTCTCTATATTATAATAGTCTAAACTCATCTATTTCAGCCTCTCTATCCTTCTTTTTCTAAATTAAAAATAATTAAATAACCTCTTCCAATAGATCCGTAACATCTTTGGGCGATGCGGCAATCTTTACGCCGACCGAACTTAAAACTTTGATCTTATTCTCTGCAGTTCCGCCTCCACTAGATCCACCGATGATCGCACCCGCGTGTCCCATTCGTCTTCCTGGTGGAACGTTTTTTCCAGCAATATATGCCACAACAGGTTTTTCCATCTCTTTAATAAGAACAGAGGCATCTTCTTCCTCGTTTCCCCCTATCTCTCCTACCATTACGACTGCCTTTGTATCATTATCTTGTTCAAAAAATTTCAATATCTCGGTAATGCTTAAGCCTGTGATCGGATCTCCACCTTTTCCAATGCATACAGACTGGCCAAGACCTTTTTCTGATAAATTGGCTGCGATCTCATACATTAACGTTCCGCTTCGTGAAACTATGCCTATATTTCCAGGTTTAAAGACATGGTCGGGCATTATGCCAATTTTAATCTTTTGTGACGGTATGATAACCCCTGGGGTATTAGGACCTATTATACGAATTTTTTTAAGATTTGCATACCAGACGGCATCCATTGTATCATGAACTGGTATTCCTTCGGTAATGACGACGACCGGGTTTAAGTTCATCTCGATCGATTCAAAGATCGAACTTTTACAGTATTGTGCAGGAACAAAAATTATCGATGCGTTGGCATTTGTATCGTTAACTGCTTCTTCCACCGTATCGAATACTGGAACATCGTCTAAATTTTCGCCACCTTTTCCGGGAGAGACGCCTGCTACGATCTGTGTCCCATATCTACGCATTATATTAGTGTGAAATCTACCTTGGTTCCCTGTAATACCTTGGACTACCACCTTTACATCTTTATTTATCATCATACAAGATCATAACATCTTTTTATATGTTTTACCTAAGTTCTATCATTTTAGTTATACGTATTATCTCTCACCAATCGGACTATCATCTTTGCCGCCTCATCCATCGTAGATATAACCGGTATCCCGTTTGATTCGCAGATCTTCCTTCCTTCATCCTCTCTAGTCCCGACCATCCTTATCACGAAAGGTATATCTATCCTCTTCGTGTTTTTGTATTCGATTATCCCCTTTGCAATCTCATCACATCTGGTTATACCACCCATTATGTTTATGAAGACTCCTTTAACGTTTTTATTAGAAAAAACGATATCTATGGCATCAATAACTCTATCTTTCGATGCTCCTCCTCCTAAATCACAAAAATTAGCAGGATTACCACCATAAAGATTGACTGTATCTATGGTTGCCATAACAAGTCCTGCACCATTGCCTATGATCCCTATATCTCCGTCAAGACCTACATAAGCAATATTCTTCATTTTAGTCATTAATTCTATATCACTATACTGCATTTTGACCTGTTCTTCAAACTCTCTGTGTCTAAACAATGAATTATCGTCGATTAAAATTTTGGCATCTGCAGCAAGGAATCTTCCATCGACGGTACGAACAAAAGGGTTAATCTCAACGAGTTCGGCGTCGTATTCTTTAAATATAGTATAAAGAGCGGATAAGACCGATGTTACTCCTATCAGATCGTTACCTTTGATGCCGATATCTTTGACGATCTTCCGAGCATTAAAATCCCAGAACCCGAATAATGGATCGATATACTTCTTTTTAATACTTTGAGGACTGTTTATGGCAATATCTTCGATATCCATTCCACCGTATGCGCTCGCTAATGCCACCGGCATCTTTTTGTCACGATCTAAAGTTATTCCAAGATAAAACTCGTGATCGATATCCAATCTCTCTTCTACGAGAACTTTTTTGACCTTCTCTCCTTTTATACTAGTAGATAACAGATATTGCACCGTTTTTTTAATCTCGCCATTATTATCGGCAAATTTAATCCCGCCGGCTTTTCCTCTTCCTCCAACCAGAACCTGTGCTTTAACAACAGACGGAGTCTCATCAAACTCTATCTTTTCTGCTGTATCCGTAACAACACCTTTTGGTGTCTTTATTCCGTATCGACTCAAGATATCTTTTGCCTGATATTCATAAAGTCTCATTATCTGCCACGAATAATGGCATATATTATCTAATAAATATAATTTTTTATTTTTTGTATTAATTAATGAATATATCATAAAACTTATATATAGATAATTGCAATCTTCGCTTATTGTATCATTTATTCGTCATATAAAGTACGTGTTTGTAATATCTTGTTGTAAACATTTCATTTGATAAAATAAAGCAAGGCAAGGCGAATTAATAATGAAGAATATAGCAATAGTCGGTGCGGTTCGAACACCGATAGGAAACTATGGTGGAAGCCTAAAAAACATACCTGCATACGATCTAGCCGCATTAGTACTCAATAACCTGATAAAACGGGTAAATATCACACCAAAAGAGATAGATACGGTCATAATGGGCCAAAACTACCAAAGCGGAGAATATGTAAACATTGCAAGGATGTCATTGCTCAAGGCAGGTTGGCCTGATAAAATTCCTGCTCTCACGATGGATCGCCGATGTTGTAGCGGGTTTGATGCTATTGCTCTGGGTTCGATGGAGATCAAATCCGAAAATGCCGATGTTGTCGTGGCAGGCGGAGTTGAAAGCATGAGCACTGCCGAGTTTTACCTTCCTGGAGAGATAAAATGGGGTATCGGTGGGAAGAGCGGAATGCCGAGAGGGCACGGAGACCTTTCTATCTGGGGCATCCCTCTTTATGACAGGATACAAAGGGCCAGAGTTATGTCGCAGCCGGAGGAGAGATACGGTATTCTACCGACGATGATGACTTGGGCTGAGACGGCTGCTAAAGAATACGGTATAAGCAGAGAAAAAGCAGACATGTGGGCATTAAGGAGCAATCAGAGAGCATGTTCGGCGATCAATGATGGTAAGTTCAAAGAAGAGATTGTTTCTGTTCCTATCTTACAAAATAAATCAAGATCGATCTTATTTGAAAGAGATGAACATCCTAGGTTTGATACTAACTTAGAAGCGTTATCTAAATTAAAACCGGTCTTGAACGGAGTTTGTACTGCAGGCAACTCAAGCGGAGAGAACGATGGAGCGGCTGCGTGTATGCTCTCTTCCGAAGAAAAGGCGAAAGAATTGGACCAAAAACCGTTGGGTTATCTTAAATCATTTGCAATGAGCGCTACCGATCCTACCAAAGCATGGAGATCTCTCTCAATAGCAGCAAAGAAGGCATTAGAAAAAGCAAAGATTACTCTCGATCAAGTCGATCTGATAGAGATACATGAAGCGTTTGCCTCCCAGGTCTTGGCAAATTTAAAAGAGCTTAACCTGGATGAAGACGACGAGAGGATAAATGTTAACGGATCTTGTATCGCTTTGGGTCATCCTGTGGGTTGTACCGGTGCAAGGATACTTACTACGCTGTTATATGAAATGATGAGAAGAAACAGGAGATATGGACTTTTGGCGATTTGTGGCGGTGGAGGTAACGGTGTTTGTGGGATTGTAGAGCGAGAGTGAGTATTGAAAAGTGAATATAGTTATTTTAAAAGATATCATATTAATATTAAGAACAGGTTAAAATACTTTTTAAAAGTTATAAAAGATAACCGTAATGGATGGTAAAATGAGCAATGATACAGTGAAAGATTTGTTAGATAAGGCAAAAAAACCGGCTAATGATTCAATGAGATTACATCCTTATTATAAAGGAAAGATTGAGGTTATTCCTAAGGTTCCTGTAAACTCATTCAAAGATTTTAGTATATGGTACACTCCCGGAGTAGCAGAGCCTTGTAAAGCGATAAATAAAGAAAAAGAACTTGTATATGAGTATACAAACAAATGGAATAATATCGCGGTCGTCAGCGACGGCACGAGAGTCTTAGGTCTGGGAGATATCGGTCCAGAGGCAGGATTACCCGTAATGGAGGGTAAAGCCATGTTATTCAAATATCTTGGCGGAGTAGATGCGGTTCCAATCTGTCTCGGTACGAGAGATCCTGATGAGATCATAATGGCATGCCGGTGGTTACAACCGTCTTTTGGCGGTATCAATTTAGAGGA
>DUJX01000146.1 GCA_013329575.1 Halobacteria archaeon
AAAGAAACCCGTCTTCTATCATGAAAAAAGTGATATGATGGATTATATGAATGATATGAGAGATAAACCTGTATTAAAACCAGTATCTATATCCGAATTTATAGATTATAGATCTAACACAGGAGATATCAAACATAGTGACGAAGGTATTGGCATTAATCTTGAATCAGCGTTTTTAAATATCTTTGGAGATGAAAGGATAAAGATATTAGGCCAGGCTTTGGATACATATATCATAATAGAAGGAAAAGACGGGCTTTTTTTGGTAGATCAGCATGCAGCTGCCGAAAGGATTAGATACGAAAAACTTAAAACGATGAAGGATTCAAAAAAGATATCTCAACGGTTGCTCGTCTCTGTAAATATAGAACTCTCACCAAAAGAGCAGATCGTATTCGAAGATTTTAAGGATGTACTTCGAAGCATAGGATTCGATATACAGCACTTTGGTGGAAGAACCTATAACGTTAAATCGGTCCCTTTCTCTGCGTTTAAACTGAACGATTCGTCATCAATTTATAGCTTTCTTAAAGATCTGTTTACATTGAACCGATTGTCCTATATCGAGATCGAAGACGAGGCGATTAAACTTCTTTCATGCCGCAGCTCGATAAAGGCTGGTAATATCATCAGCCCTACGGAGATGTTAAACCTGTTGAATGAGTTATCTAAATGTCAAACTCCGATGACATGCCCGCATGGAAGACCAACGATCATCAAAATCTCATCCCATCAGTTAGAAAAAATGTTCCAGAGGCTGGGTTGAATCTACCTAATGTGTTACAGATCATCCAAAAGATTTTTATTATGAAGATAGGAGGTCTTTGACTAAATTTAGACTAATTTCGATCGTGGCACCTATCTGACAGACTCATCACTATCGTCATCATTATTGTGATTATGCCTACCCGCGCCCATATTGTCTATCTTATCGATAAGACTCTGCTTTATAAACTCTTCTACCTCTAATAACAATTCTTTGCTGCCTCTAAATGCTAAAACGTTCCTTATTACATCATCCTGTTCTCCAACAGCATAAACGATCCTCATCTCTCTTTCCACGATATCCACGTCAAAATTTCTAAGAACATCCTCTATTATCGATTTGGATACACCAGGAGGAATTATGAGGTCGTACAATTCATCGTCATTCATTCTAAACAACCTTTTTGTTAGATATATTCAAAAATCCTTTTATAAAGATCTTTCTATTACCGGTTTAATTAGTTTATTAAAGCGATGCCAATATTTTTTCACCGAGCGGTTATCTTATTTTAAAATATCCATTTAATCTTATGTACGACTAAAATAAAAAATAAGAAGAGTTAACAGCATCTGACTGTTTAGATTATATTTTTAACTTGTTTAGTGCATCTTTTGTTTTATCTCTTCATCAATTTACCGAATTCTGCAAATAACGGAAGTATTGCGGCACCCTTCATCATAGCACCTTTTATCTTTATCTTGCCTGTTGCAAATACCTTCAGCACGGAGGATATATTACCACTCGTCATTATCTCAAACATATCGATTAAAGATTTAGTAGGAAGTTCTAATGTTAGATCAGAATTTTCTACATCCGAATCGAGTGTTACCTCTCCTTTATTCCAGTTTATCCTGAAACCCCAACCNNGATATCTTTGTTTACTTTTCTAACAATTGGTAATCCCTCGTTTATAACAAATAACAATCCTTGCATTATATCCTCAAAATCCCGTCCAAATTCGGTTAATTTATCCGGATCAACCTCTTTTACAAGTTTTTGCATACTACTAAACATATCGGGTATCGTTCTTGTTAGGTCAGAGACATCGATCACAAATCTCTCTAAACCGTATTCTACAACTTTGCTAAATATCAAAGGGAATGTCTCTCTCATTATAGGAAGTGCATCATCCGGTTTATTCTCGTTGATAAACTCGCCCACTTTTGGTATCCCTCTTACCAAAAGATCGGGTGATTCGTTAAGAACTTTTATGTAATCTTGCACATCTGCATCCTTTATAGTATTTAACAACTCAGGAAATATTTTTTTTAATTCTTTCGCATCTGCTTTAATTGCTTTCTCAGATATTTCTTTAATGTTTTCTGCCAACAGATTCACCTCTTTGATTTTTATTATATTGTTTATTATCTTTGTTTATTTAAATATTATTTATAAATATAATATATGTATCCGATACATACAAAGAGAGAAAAACAATCAAAAAAAACACAAAAATTTAAAATGGTAGAAAGAGATGCGGAGGGTGGGATTTGAACCCACGGATCCCTACGGAACTAGACCCTGAATCTAGCGCCTTTTCCGCTCGGCAACCTCCGCTCTATAATCTTAAAAATGCTAATACGAGGATTGAAAATATATTATAGATTTATTGGCTTGCTATATCAGCATTTCCAAATGAGATTTATCTTTCTATATAAAATTTAACTTATTCTATTTTATAATATATTCCGTAGTCGAATCTAATCTTTATCTATTCGTATTCTACCCCGCGTGCTATAAGAGACGCAATAGCACCGGCGTTTACTCCTGCATCGATATTAACCACTGCAAGTCCTGGTGAACAGCTTTGAAGCATTCCAATCAACGCACCAAGCCCGTTTCCTCCAAATCCATATCCTGTAGATACAGGCACGCCTATGACCGGACATTTAACGAGACCTGATATAACACTTGGAAGGGCACCATCCATTCCTGCCGCCACGATGATGCATCGTACCTTCTCCATCTGCATCTTTCTTAACGGTTCTATTATCCTATGTATTCCGGCAACACCAACATCGTAACAAGATATGGATCTCACACCGGTTATGTCTAAGACGCATTTTGCCTCCTCAGCCACACGGATATCACTCGTTCCAGCAGTAACAATTCCAACAGACCGGCCGCTCTCTTTTACATCGTATCCTCTTTTTTTTATTATTACCGCGTCCGCTCTCCTTCGCTCATCCAGATCATATCCGTCTTTCAGGTCGTTTAAAACGTTATAATGGTCTTCTTTTAATCTTGTAGCCAAAATGATATCTTTTCGCTCTAAATAACTTTTTAATATATCTAAGAATATATCTGGCGGTTTATTTTCCGCAAAAACGATCTCCGGAATACCGCATCGTTCTTCTCTATAAATATCCAATGATGCAAAAGACTGAGTGGCAAAAAAATCGCTTAATATCTCTTTCTCGGCGCGTTCTATTGATATTTTTCCACTTCTCAATCGTTCCAATATCTCTTTCATACCAATAGCTCGTTTAGTCGTACTAAAACTCTTATGTTGTTATACCCGAGATCTTTTAATCTCTCGACCGCTCCCTCTTCTCTATCCACGACGATAAAGATCTCTT